>CAIRTQ010000059.1 GCA_903881545.1 uncultured Elusimicrobia bacterium | reverse complement strand
TCTCTCTCACGTATTCTCTCCTGGCCTTCGGACTCATCCCCATGCCCCCAAAACTGCCCCAAACCCGCTGGGGCCGTTCGGTAACATCTTAGATGAGTTGACGGCTTGGATTTCGGTAACATCTTACGTGAGTTGAAGCGCCGCCCAGCCGGAGCGGACCAGGCTTTGGTATAATCCCAAGCTCCGGGAGATATTCCCGGAAAAGGAGACTTTGATGCTGAGCCTTCTGGGCCTGGGCAGCGCGCTGGCGAGCACCGAGCTCGACAATGAATTCTTGCACCAGGAGGTCGGGCTTGGCCTTGGTCCGGACTGGGTGGCCAAGCGCCTCGGGATCAACAAGCGCTACACCATCCTCAGCAAGGATTACATTAAAGAAACCAAAAACGCGGACCCCAGGGCCGCGGTCGCCCTGGCCCGTGGCCTGGGCCAGACCCCCGTGACCCTCGCGGCGCAGGCCGCGCGCCAGGCCTTGGAACAGGCCGGCATCACACCCGAACAGGTCGGCCTGGTCATCGCCAACAACGACACCCCCTTCGAGACCATCCCGAGCACTGCCAACATGGTGGCCCGGTCCTTGGGCATCGGCTCCGGGCCGCACTGCGACGTCAACGCCTCCTGCTCCAGTTTCGCCCGCCACATGCAGCTCCTAGCCGACATGGAGCCCGCTTTGCCCGAGTACGTCCTCACCGTGCAGACCGCGGCCTATACCACGCGCACGGATTATTCCACCCGCTGCGCGGACGGCTACATCTGGGGTGACGGCGCCGCGGCCCAGGTGTCCTCGGCCCGCAGGCCGGGACGGCTTAAGGTCCTACCTTCAGGCTTTGGAACAAAGCCTGAAGGGGCCGAAGAGGTGGTCATAGATGCGGTCGGCCACTTCCACCAAAAGGGCGCCTCGGTCAAGGAGTTCTCCATCGCGAAAACCGTCGAGTTGTTCCAGGAGACGGCCCGGCGCCACGGCCTGGACCTCAATTCTGTCTACACCGTGGCCCACCAGAACAATTTCATGGCGCAGAATAAGATCCTGGAGATCCTGGGCCTGCCTGAAGCCCGCCATCTGCGCAATGTCCAGGACCAGGGCAACCTCGCGGCCGCCGGGATACCCTCGGTCCTGGCCCAGAACCTGCCCCGGCTCAAAACGGGCGACCGCGTGGTCTACGCCGTGGTCGGCTCGGGGCTGGCCTGGGGCGCGGGCCTGCTGGAAGTCCTCTGATGCACGACGCTAAGGAGACTCTATGAAACACTGCGTGATATTCGCAGGACAGTCGGTGCAGGCGCAAGGCATGTGCCGGGAGCTCTGGAAGCTCCCCGCGGCCCGCGCCATACTGGAGCGCCTCAAGCCGTCGCTGGGCGACGACCTGGAAAGCATCACGACCGAGATGCCAGCAGCGGAGCTGGCACACACCTTCAACGCCCAGCGCGCCATCCACGCTCATCACCTGGGCAACTGGTTCGCCTACCAGGCCAAGAACCCCGGGACCGAACTCTGCGGCGCCATCGGGCATTCCATGGGCGTGGTCGCGGCTCTGGTCGCGGCCGGAGCCATGAGCGTGGAGGACTCCGGGGCCTTCATCCGCGCCCGGGCCCAGGCTTTCTCCGATGTGTGCCGAGGCTTCTCCGAGCCCCAGGGCATGGCCGCGGTCATCTCGAAGAGCCTGCGCGATTTCAAGGACAAGATAGCGGCATTCCCCGGCGTGGCCCTGGCACTGCACAACACTCCGGGCAAGGCAACCATCGGAGGCCGGCTCGCGGACATTGAGGCCTTCGCGGCCCACGCCAAGAAGGAAGCCTGGCCCATGAAGGTCCTGGTGCTGAAGGTGGAAGGCCCTTACCACACCGTAGCTTTCGCGCCCGCGCGCGGCGCCCTCCAGGCCGCGGTGGAGAAGATCGTTATCCAAGCGCCGAGTGTCCCGGTCTTCATGGGCACCTCCGGGCGGGCCGAGAGCGATCCCAACCGCATCAAGGCGCTCCTGGTCGAGCAGGCCGACCACCTGGAGCGCCATTGCGACGCCGTGCTGGCCTCCTACGCGGCCGGCTGCCGGGACTACCTAGAGGTCGCCTACAAACCCCAACCCGTGACCTGGCTGGCGGAACAGCTCGTCGACGGCGAGGGCCAGCCGCTGCCCGGGGTCAACGCCGTGGCGATCAAGACCGAAAGCCTGGCAATTTAGCTAGAATAGCAGTCCCCCCTATGGCAACCACGGTAGACACCAAGCAGATCATCTATTCCATGATGGAGGTGGGACGCATCCACCCCCCCAAGAAGCAGGTGTTGAAGAACATCTCGCTCTCCTTCTATTACGGCGCCAAGATCGGCGTCCTGGGGGACAACGGCTCGGGCAAAAGCACCTTGCTGCGCATCATGGCCGGGATGGACAAGGAGTACGTCGGGCAGATCACCATGTCCAAGGGCTACACGGTGGGCATCCTGGAGCAGGAGCCCCGCCTCGACCCGGCCCGGACCGTAAAGGAAATCGTGTCCGAAGGCGTGGCCGAGACCAAGAAGCTCCTCGATGAGTACAACGCGCTCAACGAGAAGTTCGCCGACCCCGCCCTCGACCCCGCTGAGATGGAGAAACTCCTGGAGAAGCAGGGCAAGCTCCAGGAACGCATAGAGGTTTGCGGCGCCTGGGAGCTCGACAACAAACTCGAGCTCGCCATGGACGCCCTGCGCTGCCCGCCGGCCGAGCAGATCGTAGGCAACCTTTCGGGCGGAGAGAAGCGCCGGGTGGCGCTCTGCCGCCTGCTCCTGCAGGAGCCGGACATCCTGCTCTTAGACGAGCCCACCAACCACCTCGACGCCGAGTCCGTGGAATGGCTGGAGCAGCACCTGCGCCAGTACCCGGGCACGGTCATCGCCGTGACCCACGACCGGTATTTCCTCGACAACGTGGCGGGCTGGATCCTGGAGCTCGACCGCGGGGAAGGCATCGCCTGGAAGGGCAACTACGCCTCCTGGCTGGAGCAGAAGCAGAACCGCCTCGCCCTGGAGGAGAAATCCGAGTCGCAGTACCGCAAGAACCTGGCCCGCGAGCTGGAGTGGGTGCGCATGGGCGCCAAGGGCCGGCAGGCCAAGGGCAAGGCCCGCCTCAGAGCCTACGACGAGATGCTGGCCACGGGCGACGCGCAGGAGCGCAACGAGACCTTGGAGATCTTCATCCCGCCGGGGCCGCGCCTGGGCGACACCGTCATCGAGGCCCAGGGCGTCTCCAAGGCCTACGGCGACAAGCTCCTCTTCGAGAACCTTTCCTTCCGCCTGCCGCCCAACGCGATCGTGGGAGTCATCGGCCCCAACGGCGCGGGCAAGACCACGCTCTTCAAGCTCATCACGGGCCGGGAGAAGCCGGACACGGGAACCTTCAAGACCGGCGAAAGCGTCAAGCTGGCCTACGTGGACCAGGACCGCGACCAGCTGGACCCCAAGAAGAATGTCTGGGAGGTCATCACGGACGGTCTCGACGTCGTGCTCCTGGGCAAGAGGGAGGTCAACTCCCGCCAGTACGTGGCCCGGTTCAACTTCTCCGGCACCGACCAGCAGCGGCCCGTGGGCGTGCTCTCCGGCGGAGAGCGCAACCGGGTGCACCTGGCGCGCATGCTCAAGACCGGGGGCAACGTGCTGCTCTTGGATGAGCCCACCAACGACCTAGACGTGCACACCCTGCGCGCGCTGGAAGAGGCCATCTCCAACTTCGCGGGCTGCTGCGTGGTCATCAGCCACGACCGCTGGTTCCTGGACCGCATCGCCACGCACATCCTCGCCTTCGAGGGCGAGAGCGCGGTGCGCTTCTTCGAGGGAAACTACACGGCCTACGAGGAAGACCGCAAGGCCAAGCTGGGCGAGGCAGGGCTGCGGCCCCATCGCATCCGCTACAAGAGGCTCACCCGATAAATAGGATGACAACCATGGAAAACCAAGAAAAAGGGACCCTCCGCTCCGGCCTTGTGGACGGCGTCCTGCTCATCGACGCCGACAATGACCCGCACATGCCTTCCGATTTTCCCTTAAGCGCGGCGACGCTGGTCCGGGTCTTCCTGCGGCCCAAGGCTGCCCTATCCCGCGCCCTGCAGAAGCGGCTGACCGGACTGCCACTGTGCGCCACCATCTCGGCGCCGCAAGGCGGCAAGAACGCGGCCGACTTCGTCATGGCCATGCACGCGGGCATCCTCCACGCGAGCCTGCCCATGCACCTGCCCTTCTCTATCGTGACCAACGACAAGGCCCTCTCCGCCATCGTGCAAGAGCTCCAGCGCGTCGGCCGCGTGGCCACACTCTGGACCTCCCACCCGGAGCCCGGGGCCGAAGATACGCCGCGCGCCCAGTCCTCCCGCTCACCGCGGCCGCGCCGCGGCGACCGTGGCGGCGTCCGTAGTAGCAGCCGCCGCACCAAGCCCGCAGCGCCTCCGGAATCAGCAGCACCCCTGGCGCAGGGCCTGACGATGGCACAGCCGGCGCCCGCCCCATCACAGCCGGGGCGCCCCATCGCCGAAGTGACGGCCGCCTACGCGCGCATGCTGGCCCGAGCCAAAAACCCACCCAGCCGGCTCAAGGCCCTTTTGAACGACATAGGCAACCGCACGGCCAACTCCGGCTGGCAGCCCGTGGAGATCCTCGAAGAGCTCAAGCTTTCGCACGGCCTGCGCATCGATGAGCGCGGCCGCATCAGCCGCGCGTGAGCGACATCCAGCTGGCGGTCCTGCTCGCGGCTTCGGGCGGACTCGGCTGGTTCATCCTGCACAGCTTCAGGCGCGAAAGCGGCCATAGCGGCGTCCTGCAAGGCCGCCCCTTGCCTGGCACCGACACCGTCCAGGAAGGCCTGAGCTTTTTACTTTTCGCCCACGGAGCCAACCTGGTCGTCTCCATCCCGATCCTGGCGCCCCCGCCCTTCAGCTTCCATCAAGGCCACGCTATGGCGCCCTGGCTGGCCGGGTTCCTGGGGCTGTGGCTGTCCTGCCTGGGCCTAACCCAGTTGGTCTACATCTGGCCGCTGCGCGCCCGGCTGAGCAAGCTCGGCCACCCGGTCGCGGCCCGGTCTTTACTCCTGGCCGCGGGCATGACCTTGGCGGTCAGCAGCCTGTTCTGGGCGCGCTCCCTGCAGCAGCAACCCGCCTACTCCGTGCAGGCCGCGGGCGGCCTGCTGGCCTTGGCCTGCGCCGTGGCCTTGCTCTGGCTGGCGCGGGAACTGCGGCGCCTTTGGCGCTGAGCCTTAAGAGACAGTGTCCCGGTAAATCACGCCGCGTTCGGCGAGCTGATTGCGGATGAAGTCCCAGCAGCCCTTCTCGCGGCCCACATACTCCGGCGGCGAGACGCCCTTGCGCTTGTAGAGCCCCGCGAGCACCATGCGCGCCGCCGCAGTGCAGGTGTAGCCGGTGGTGCGCGCCATGGACGTGGTCTTGGTGGCCCGGTCGTAGCGGTCGAGGAGGTCGTAGGTGTAGGTGACGGTCTTGCCCGACTTCTTCCCCTCCACGATGACGCGCATGACGGTAAAATCCTCCTCGCCTTCGTGCATCTGCCACATGGGGAAGAGGAGCTTGGTGGCCAGATCCAAGGGCACGACCTGCGCGCCATTGACGGCGATGGGGTCCTTGCCGAAGAATCCGGTCTCGCGCAGCATGCGCATCTTTTCGATGTGGCCGGGGTAGCGGAGGGTCTTCTCCTTCTTGAACGGGGCGTCGACGGTATGGATGAGGGTGCGCAGGCCGTCGGTGTTGAAAGATTCCAAGGTGCCGATACCGGGGAACTCGATAAGCTCGGGCTCGGTCAGCGCGGGCAAGACGACTTCCTTGCCGTGGGCGACATAACGGGCAGGGCGGGTGTATTCCTCCAGCACGTCGATGGGCGAGAAGCCGGCCTTGTATTCATAGGGCCAGGTACGCACCACGGGCAGGCCGCCGACCAGGCATTCAAAACGCTCGATGCGGTCGAGCTTGGTCTCGACATGGCCGAGAATGAGGTTGTCGCAGCCAGGCGCGACGCCGATGTCGGTAAGCGCGATGAGGCCCTTGGACTTGGCGAGCTTGTCGAGGCCGAAGGGGTCCTCGGGAAAGAAGCAGATGTCCACGATGTTCTTGCCGGCTTCGAGCACGGCCTTGACCGTGGCGTAGCCCATAAAACCAGGGACCGCGCCAATGACAAGGTCGGCGTCCTTGACCGCGGCCTTGACGGCGGCGGCTTGGGAGAGGTCGGCCTTGCGCTTGGCGATATTCTTGGCGGTCAGACGCGCGAGGTTGGCCGGGGAGGCGTCTACGGCGGTGACTTTATACTCTCCGCCCTTGGCCAAGTCGTTGATCATGGCGCTGCCGACGCGGCCGGCGCCGAGGACGATAACATGTTTCATGAGTGAGCCTCCGTTGAGTGTGCTGAAAACCGAGGATATTCTAGCAAAACCCCGATGCGCGAAGACCATGACATCGAATCGAACTAGCGGGGGGCACGATGACCTGAGCGCAAATTCCCCTCGTTCTGTTGCTATAGGGAGGCCGGGAGGACTATAATCTGCTGGTAAAGCAATGCGATCGACCGTAGGCCGCGCATGAGCATATCCACGCACCTGAGCCCCGAGCCGGAACGGCGGCTCTGGATCCTTTTCGAGAACATGCGCCAAACCGTGGAGTGGACCGATAAAAAGGTCGGGGCGCTCACCGCTTTCGCCGCGGCCCAGTTGGCTTTCGTGAAGCTCCTCGCGCCGGCCGGCCCGCTAGGACTGCTGGCCCTGGCGGCGCTATGCGCCGCCCTGCCGTTGGGCGTCTTCGCTTTCTCCACGATCAGCGGAAAACCGAAATGGCTCCCCTTCCTGCAGCCCGCGATCCGCAAGCACGATGCGGACGATTGCATGGTCTCGGCCCAGGACATCGCGAAGTATTCGCACAGCGAACTCATCCATCGCCTGGACCGATACCTCGGCGGCGGGATCACCTCGACGCATTACTATGAGGATATCGTGGGCGAGATACTCATCAGCGCACGGATAGCGGCGCGCAAGCAGCGCCTCTTCCAGATCGATTGCGTCGTCATCGGCATCGCCCAACTGGGACTGCTCGGACAGCTCATCTGGCGCTAGCCGCCGGGTGCTAGCCGCCGGGTTGCTTTTTCCTCCCTATTTCGCTAATTTGTCTATAGTCTCAAACCCATTTCAGGAGGATATCAACATGGCCAAGAAATACCGCATCGCGTGGCTGCCCGGCGACGGCGTGGGCAAGGACGTCATGGAGGCCGCGAAGATCGTCCTCGACCGCGTCGAGCTCGACGCCGAATACATCCACGGCGACATCGGCTGGGACTACTGGTGCAAAGAAGGCGACGCCTTCCCCCAGCGCACCATAGAACTCCTCAAGAATGTCGATGCCGCCATGTTCGGCGCCATCACCTCCAAGCCCGTCAAGGCCGCGGAAAAAGAGCTCCAGCCCGCGCTGCAGGGCAAAGGCATCGTGTACCGCTCGCCCATCGTGCGCATGCGCCAGCTCTTCGACCTCTACATCTGCCTGCGGCCCTGCAAAGCCTACCCCCAGAACCCCCTCAACTACAAGGAAGGCATCGATATGGTGGTCTTCCGCGAGAACACCGAGGACCTCTACGCCGGCGTGGAGTTCAACACCGTGCCGGACAAGCTGCGCGACACTCTTGCCGAACTCTCCCCCGCGTTCAAGGCCTTCAAGGACCTCAAGTCCGACGAATACGCCATCTCCTGCAAGATCAACACCAGGAAAGGCTGCGAGCGCATCATCCGCGCCGCCTTCGAGTTCGCGCGCAAATTCAAGCGCAAGAAGGTCACGGTGGTGCACAAGGCCAATGTGGTGCGCGCCACCGACGGCCTCTTCCTGGAGACCGCCAAGACCGTGGCCAAGGACTTCCCCGACATCGCCATGGACGACGCCAACATCGACGCCATGACCATGTGGCTGCTCAAGAACCCGTTCAACTACGATGTTTTGGTGGCGCCCAACCTCTACGGTGACATCATCTCGGACCTCGCGGCCCAGATGGTCGGCGGCCTGGGCTTCGGCTGCTCCGGCAACATCGGGACCAAGCTCGCCGTCTTCGAGCCCTCGCACGGCTCCGCGCCCAAGTACGCCGGCCTCTACAAGGTCAACCCCATCGCCACCATCCTGGCGGCCAAGATGATGCTCGACTGGCTTGGCGAGGCCGACCGGGCCCGAACCATCGCGGACGCCGTCGCCGCGGTAGTGCGCGAGGGCAAGGTGCGCACCTACGACATGGGCGGCGCGGCCACCACCATCGACATGGCCAAGGCCATCGCGGACAAGTGCCAGGCCGCGCGGTAAGGCCATGACTCGCATCGTCCTGCACGAGGTCGGGCCCCGCGACGGTTTGCAGATGGAGAAGCAGGCCGTGCCCACGGACAAGAAAGAGTCCTGGCTGCGCGGCCTCATGGACTCCGGCGTGGACATCATCCAGGTCGGCTCCTTCGTCCACCCCGAGAAGGTCCCGCAGATGGCGGACACCGACGAACTCTTTCGCAGGCTCCAGGCGGGCAAAAAATCTCCGGCCGTCCTCTCCGGCCTCGTGCTCAACGAAAAAGGCGTGGAGCGCGGGCTGGCCTGCGGCGTCGAGATGTTCTGCATGGGCGCCTCGGCCAGCGACACCCACAGCCGCAAGAACGCGGGCGTGGGGACCGACGAGGCCGTGCCACGCATCGTGGCCGCGGCCCGCGCCGCGACGGCTGCGGGCAAGAGGGTGCAGGTCTCGGTGCAGTCCGCCTTCGGCTGCGGCTTCGAGGGGCCCATCCCCGAGCCCCGCGTGCTAGGCATGGTCCGCGCCTACCTCGACGCCGGGCTGCGCAACATCAGCCTGGCCGACACCGCCGGCCACGCCCATCCGGCCTTGGTCGAGCGCCTCTTCGGCGCCATCCTCCGGATGGACCCCGGCGTGGAGCTGGCCTGCCACTTCCACAACACCTACGGTCTGGGCATGGCCAACATGTTCGCCGCCATGCGCGCTGGCGTGGGCTCTTTCGAGACCTCCATCGCCGGCCTGGGCGGCTGCCCCTTCACCAAGGTCGCGGCCGGAAACGTGGCCACCGAGGATTTCGTGCAGGCCCTGCAGCTCCAGGGCCTGCGCCCCGAGGTGGACCTGGAGCGGCTCATCGCCCTGGCCCGGGATGTGGTCGCCCATTTCGGCCGCGAGATGCAGGGCTTCGTGTATAAGACCGGGCCCATCAAGGCCAAGGAGCGCGCATGAGCAAGTCCATCCTCTCCGGCGTCCGGATCCTCGACCTCACCAATGTGCTGGCGGGCCCCTTCGCCACCCTGCACCTGGCGCTCTTGGGCGCCGAGGTCATCAAGATCGAGAACCCCAAGGATGGCGACCTGGCGCGTAAGCTGGGCATCGTCCCGGGCTTGAACGAGCAGCTCATGGGGACCAGTTTCCTGGCCCAGAACGCGAATAAAAAATCCATGACCCTCAACACTAAGACCCTGGAGGGCAAGGAGATCTTCAAGAAGCTGGTCAAGACCGCGGACGTCCTGGTGGAGAATTTCCGGCCCGACGTCATGGACCGCCTCGGCCTGGGCTACCAGGTCCTCTCCGAGATCAACCCCCGCCTGGTCTACTGCGCCATCTCCGGCTTCGGCCAGACCGGCCCCGACGCGTTCAAGCCCGCCTACGACCAGATCATCCAGGGCTTGAGCGGCGTCATGGCCATCAACGGCGACGAGCGCCTCAACCCCCTGCGCGCGGGCTTCCCGGTCTGCGACACGGTCGGCGGCCTCAACGCCGCCTTCGCCATCATGGCAGCCCTCTACCACCGCGAGCGCACCGGCGAGGGCCAGTTCATCGACATCGCCATGCTGGACTCCATCATGCCGCTGATGGGCTGGGTGGCGGCCAACCTCCTTATCGGAAGCCAGCAGCCTGTCTTGATGGGCAACGACAACTTCACGGCCGCGCCGTCCGGCACCTTCCAGACCAAGGACGGCTACATCAACATCGCGGCCAACAAGCAGGAGCAGTGGGAGTCCCTCTGCGATGTACTAGGCATCCCGGAGCTCAAGACCGACCCCCGATTCGAGAAGCGCGACATCCGCAAGAAGAACCGCAAGCTCCTCACCCCCCTCGTCGAGGCCAAGCTCGCCGAACGGACGACCACCGAGTGGGTGGAGCGCCTGAACGACCAGGATGTTCCCAGCGGCGCCATCCTGGGCCTGGGGGAGGCGCTGGAACAGCCGCAGGTCAAGCACCGCGGCATCCTCAAGGAAGTGGAGGCCCCCGGCCTGGGCACGCTGAAGCTCTTCGGGCTCTCGGCGCTGTTCGAGAAGACCCCGGGCGCCCTCACCGAGCCGCCGCCGCGGCTCTCGGCCCACACCGCGAGCGTGCTCGCGAGCCTGGGCATCGGGCCGGAAGAGCAGGCCGTTTTGAAGTCCAAGAAAGTCATCTAAAAGGAGCCAGCCATGGGCATGACGTATGTGCAGAAACTGCTAGCCAAAGCGTGCGGCCGGTCGCAGACCGCGGTCGGCGACGTCCTCGAACCGCCGGTCAGCCTGGCCATGTCGCATGAGAACGGCGCGCTGGTCATCAACCAGTTCGACGAAATCTTTCAGGGCACGGGCCGCGAGGCCAAGATCTGGGACCCCGAGCGCATCGCGCTCATCTTCGATCACCGCGTCCCGGCCGAGAGCGCCAAGACCGCCACCAACCATAAAAAAATCCGCGAGTTCGTGGCCAAGCAGGGCATCCGCAAGTTCCACGACATCCGCGGCGACGTGGGCGGAGTCTGCCACCAGATCCTGCCCGAGAACGGCTACGTGCGGCCCGGCTACGTGGTCGTGGGCACGGACAGCCACACCACCAGCCACGGCGCCCTGGGCGCCTTCTCCTTCGGCATCGGCGCCACGGAGATGGCCTCGGTCTGGACCTTGGGCCGCATCCTCAACGTCGAGGTGCCCGGGACCATCAAGGTCGTGGTCGATGGCAAGTTCCCGGAGGGCGTCTATCCCAAGGACCTCATCCTGCACCTCATCGGCCAGGTGACCTCCGAGGGCGCCAACTTCAAGGTCTTCGAGTTCCACGGCGCGACCATCCGCGCCATGTCCACCTCCGGCCGCCTGGTCCTGTGCAACATGAGCGTGGAGGCAGGCGCCACCTCGGGCCTGGTGCCGCCGGACGAAGAGACGCGGCGCTATCTCCAGGAGGAAGCGGGCGTGCGGGAGCCGCTGGACTGCTTCGGGCCTGACCCCGACGCCGTCTACGAACAGACCATCGCCATAGACGCTTCCCGGCTCGAGCCCCAGATCGCCTGCCCGCACACGGTGGACAATGTCAAGCCCATCAGCGCCGTAGCGGGCAAGATGGTCCAGCAGATCGTCATCGGCTCCTGCACCAACGGCCGGCTGGACGACCTGGAGATCGCGGCCCGCATCCTCAAGGGCCGTCGCGTGGCCGACAGCACGCGTCTGCTGATCTTCCCCGCCTCCTGGCGCATCTACCGCGAGGCCATGAAGCGCGGTGCCTTGACCGACCTGGCCGCCGCCGGCGCCGTCATCTGCAATCCGGGCTGTGGGCCCTGCCTGGGCATACACCAGGGTGCCCTGGGCGACAAGGAAGTCGCCCTGGCCACCACCAACCGCAACTTCAAGGGGCGCATGGGAAATCCCAACGCCGAGGTATACCTCTGCTCGCCCGCGGTCGCCGCGGCGAGCGCGATCACCGGTGCCATCACCGACCCCCGGAGTTTGACCGTCCCTCAAGGAGCGCGCTAACATGGCAAAAGAAAAAGTCGTCCTCGCTCTCGGCGACGATATATCGACCGACATCATCTACCCCGGCCGCTTCATGGCCACGGTGCTGCCCAAGGAGACGCCGCAGTTCGCCTTCGTGGACAACGCCGAGTTCAACCGCCGGCTCAAGGCCAAGGAGATCCCGGCAGGCAGCATGATCGCGGCCGGCAAGAACTTCGGCTGCGGCTCCTCCCGCGAGCAAGCGGTTTCCTGCCTGAAGGGCTACGACCTGGCGGTGGTGGCCAAGGGCATCGCGCGCATCTTCCTACAGAGCGCCATCAACCTCGGGCTCAACATCGTCATCTGCCCGGAGGTAGAGGCCGCGGCAGGCGACGAGCTGGAGATCGCCGAGGGCCAGGTGCGCAACCTGACCTCGGGCAAATCCTTCGCGATCACCCCTCTGCCCAAGGCCCGGCAGTCCATCATCGACGCGGGCGGGCTGATTCCCTACACGCGCGCCCTGCTCCTGGCGCGCCGGTGAGCGACATCCCGCGGCATCTCGCGCCGGCCGCCTTCGAGGCCCCATGGCAAAACCTGTAATCGGCATCCGCCGGGAGGACAAGAACATCTGGGAGCGCCGCGCTCCCATCGTCCCGGAGCACGTGGCGGCCTTGGTCCGAGAGCACGGCGTCGAGGTCCTGCTCCAGAAATCGAACCTACGGGTCATCCCCGAGGCCGATTACGCGCGCGCCGGCGCCCAGGTGGTCGAGGACCTTTCTCCCTGCTGCGTCATCTTCGCGGTCAAGGAGGTGCCGCCCACGCTGCTGCAGAAGGGCAAGACCTATGTATTCTTCTCGCACACCATCAAGGGCCAGGCGCACAATATGCCCATGCTGCGCCGGATGATGGAGCTGGGCTGCCAGCTCATCGATTACGAGAAGCTGGTGGACGAACAAGGCCGACGGCTGGTCTTCTTCGGCAGGCACGCAGGGCTGGCCGGCATGATTGACACGCTTTGGGCCCTGGGACAGCGCCTGGAGTGGGAGAAGATCCCGAGCCCATTCGCCGCGGTCAAGCGGGCGTATCAGTACGCCGACCTCGGCCAAGCGCGGACGGCGCTGACGGAGGTGGGCCGGCGGATATCCGCTGAGGGCCTGCCCGAGGCTTTGGTCCCCTTCGTCATTGGCTTTACCGGCTACGGCCATGTCTCCAAGGGCGCCCAGGAGTTGATGGAGTGTCTGCCCACCCGCAGGATATCCCCCTCCGAGCTCGGGACCCTGCGCGGCGGCGACCGGCAGACCATCTACCAGGTCGAGTTCAAGGAAGAACACATGTTCGAGCCGGTGGGCACGGATCGGCCGTTCGACCTCCAGGACTATTTCCGGCATCCCGAAGGCTACCGCTCCCGGTTCGAGCCCTACCTACCCCATCTGAGCATTCTCGTCAACGGCATCTACTGGGAGGCGCGCTGCCCCAAGCTGGTGACCAAGGACTACCTCAAGCGCGCCTACGCTGCCGCGCCGCGCCAGCGCCTGAAGGTCATCGGGGACATCACCTGCGACCTGGAAGGCTCCATCGAGTGCAATGTAAAATCCATGGATCCCGGCAACCCGGTCTTCACCTACGACCCTCTGCGTGACGCGGCGACAGACGGTTGCACCGGCGACGGCCCCGTGGTCCTGGCGGTGGACAATCTCCCCGCGGAGCTACCCTGGGAAGCGTCCTGCGATTTCAGCGCCGCCCTGATGCCCTTCGTCCCGGAGATCGCGAAAGCGGACACCGCCGCCGCGCTCGATGACTGCGGGTTCTCTGAACCGGTGCGCAAGGCGACCATCCTGTATCAGGGGCGTCTGACGCCAGGCTACCGCTACCTAGAAAAACATCTCTCATGAAAAAGGTCCTATTGCTAGGAGCGGGCTTGGTCTCGCGGCCCTTGGCCCGCTATCTGCTGGAAAAGGGATTCGCGCTGACCGTGGCGGACCAGTCCCTCGCCGCGGCCGAACGCTTGGTGCAGGGCCAGCCCCACGGCCGGGCACTGGCCTGGAGCGCGGACGATGTCGAGGGCCTACGGACCATGCTCCGGAACGCCGACCTCGCGGTCAGCCTGCTGCCCGCCGCCCTGCACCCCGTAGTCGCGCGGGAATGCGTGGCGCGCAAGATCCCCCTGGTGACCGCTTCCTATGTCAGCCCCGCGATGCGCGCCCTGGACGCTCCGGCCCGGGCCGCGGGCGCGCTCCTCCTCAACGAGATCGGAGTGGACCCCGGCATAGACCACATGTCGGCGCTGCGGATCATCGACCGCGTCAAGAAGGACGGCGGCCAGGTTGTCAGCATGCGCTCCTACTGCGGCGGCCTGCCCGCGGCCGAGGCCAACACGAACCCCTGGGGCTACAAGTTCTCCTGGAGCCCGAAGGGAGTGCTCGCCGCGGGCAAGAATCCCGCCCGCTACCTGCGCGACGGCAGGCAGGTGGACGTCCCGGGGCCCGAGCTCTTCGCCGAAACGCACATCCTCAATGTGCCTGGCCTGGGGCCTCTGGAGGCCTATCCCAACCGGGACTCCATGGGCTATGTCGACCTCTACGGTCTGCGCGGCGCGCAGACCGTGTTCCGGGGCACCCTGCGCTATCCGGGCTGGTGCGCGGTCATGAAGGTCCTGTACAACACGCGGCTTTTCGAGGAGACGCCCCAAGACCTGCGCGGCCTGAGCTTCCGGGACTTCGCCGCCCGCCTGGGCGTCGCGCCGGAGGGCGAGGCCCGGCGCCGGCTGGAATGGCTCGGCCTCTTCTCGGACGAGCCTCTGCCGCTGGAGCGGGGCGCCGCCCTGGACGTCATGGTGGCGCGCATGGTGGAGAAGATGTCCTACAGCCCCGGCGAGCGCGACATGCTCGTGATGCATCACGAATTCGTGGTCGAGTACCCGGCGCGGGGCAAGGCCGAGAAGCTGACCTCCACGCTCCTGGACTTCGGCGGCCCGAACGGCGACTCCTCCATGGCGCGGACCGTGGGCCTGCCCGC
>CAIRTQ010000058.1 GCA_903881545.1 uncultured Elusimicrobia bacterium | reverse complement strand
CGGCTTCGACAAGCTCATGCCCTTCCGCATCCGGGAGGTGCTGCTCGTCGCTGCCCCCTACGATTCCTTCCTGCTGGCCGACGATGACGCCCTGACCGAGCTGGTCTTCAGCGAATACCTCGATCTCAACCTCCGCTACGCCCCGCGCGTCACCCGCGTGTCAACCGCGGCAGAAGCCTTGAAGCGCATCGCCGACGAGCCCTTCGACCTCATCATCACCATGGCCTCGTTGGGCAACCTCGATGTAGCCGCCTTCGCCGAGGAGGCCAAGCGCCGGCGGCAGAACCTGCCGGTCATCCTGCTCTGCTTCAACATGATGGATGTGGCCCAGCTCTCGGACGCGGACCGCCAGGCCGTGGACCGCGTCTTCGTCTGGCTGGGCGACCCCCGCATCTTCATGTCCATCATCAAGCTGGTCGAGGACCAGCGCAACATGGATCACGACATGGGCCTCTCCAGCGTCCAGGCCATCATCGTGGTCGAGGACTCGGTGCGCTTCTACTCGAGCTACCTGCCCGTCTTCTACTCCGAGCTCATGAAGCAGACCCAGCTGCTTATGGCCGAGGGCATCAACCTCACGCATAAGATGCTGCGCATGCGGGCGCGCCCCAAGATCCTGCTGGCGCACGATTTCGAGGCGGCCTGGGCGCTCTACGAGAAGTACCGGGGGCACCTCCTGGGCGTGGTCACGGACGTGCAGTACCGCCGGGAGGGCGCCTACGACCCGCGGGCGGGGATCATCTTCGCCGAGCGGATCAAGGCCGAGATTCCGGACATGCCGGTCCTGGTGCAGTCCTCGGACGCCTCCCAGGCCGGCGCGGCCCAGGCCGTGGGGGCCTCCTTCCTGCAGAAGACCTCGCCCAGCCTGCTGCGCCAGCTGCAGGACTTCATGCTCACCTATTTCGGCTTCGGCGACTTCGTGTTCCGGGACGCCGGCGGCCGCGAGTACGGCCGCGCCGCCGACTTGCACGCCATGATCGAGCGGCTCAAGGGCGTGCCCGACGAGTCGTTGGAGTTCCACGCCAACCGCAACCATTTCTCCAAGTGGCTCATGGCGCGCACCGAGTTCGAGATCGCTTACCGCATCCGGCCGCGCAAGACCGCCGAGTTCCATAGCCTGGGGGAACTGCGGCGCTACCTGGTCGAGACCATGAACCGGTTCTTGCAGAAGACCCAACTGGGGACCATCATCCAGTTCGACGGCCGCTATTTCGACGAGGAGAGCCCTTTCGTCAAGATCGGCCGTGGCTCCATCGGAGGCAAGGCGCGCGGCCTGGCCTTCGTCAACTTCCTGCTTTCCAAGACCGACCTGGCTGCGCATTTCCCGGGCGTGCGCGTCACCGTGCCTCACACCTCGGTCATCTCCACCGAGGTCTTCGACTATTTTATGGAGCACAACGGCCTCAACGCCTTCGTGCGCGAGGAGCGTCCCAACGCCGAGCTGGGCGCGGCCTTCCTGGCGGCCGAACTGCCCTCCTATGTCCTCGACGACCTGCGCACCTTGGTCTGCAAGGTCCACGGCCCCTTGGCCGTGCGCTCCTCCAGCCTGCTGGAGGACTCCCGGGCCCAGCCCTTTGCCGGCGTGTACAAGACCTACATGCTGCCTAACAACCATCCCGACCCGGAGCAGCGCGTGCGGGAGTTGGCCCGCGCCGTTAAGCTGGTTTACGCCTCCACCTATTCGACCGAGGCCCGGGCCTATCTGCGCTTCTCCTCCCATCTGCCCGACGAGGAGAAGATGGCGGTCATCGTTCAGCACCTGGTGGGACGGCCGCATGCGCAGGGGCGGCGTTACTATCCCAGCTTTTCCGGGGTGCTCCAGTCCTACAACTACTATCCCGTGCCGCCCATTGCGCCCGAGGACGGCGTGGCCTATGTGGCCCTGGGCCTGGGCAAGACCATCATGGACGGCTACCGTTCCCTGCGCTTCTCGCCCAATCATCCCCACAACCTGCACCAGTTCGCCACGATCAACGATCACCTGGCCAATTCTCAGCATGAGTTCCTGTCTCTGGACACGCAGCGCCCCGCGGGCGACTTGGATTACGACCACGAGCCCAACATGGTCTGGTGGGACCTGGCCGCGGCTCAGGAGGACCAGACCCTGTGGCCCGTGGGCTCGACCTACTCGCCGGACAACGATAGCATCTACGACGGGACCGGGCGCCCCGGCACCTCTTTGGTGACCTTTGCTCCGATCCTGAAGAACGATGTCTTTCCCCTGGCCGATATCCTCAAGCACATCGCCCACATGGGCATGGAGGCGATGGGCTCGCACGTGGAGATGGAGTTTGCGGCCAACCTGGAGCCCGGCGAGGACGGCCTGAAGGAGTTCGCCATCCTGCAGATGCGGCCGATGATCTCGCGCTGGAGCACGCAGAAGGTCAAGCTCGACGCCCTGCCGGCCGAGCGGGTGCTCTGCGAGAGCCCCCGGACCTTGGGCAACGGCTATGTCCAGGGCGTGACCGATGTGGTTTATGTCAAGCGCGAGAGCTTCGACCCGGCGCGCACGGTCGAGATCGCGGCGGAGATCGGCAAGGTCAACGCCGCCCTCAAGGAAGAGGGACGCCACTGCCTACTCATCGGCCCCGGCCGCTGGGGCTCAGCCGATCCGTGGCTGGGCATCCCGGTGCGCTGGAATCAAATCTCGGCGTCGCGCGTCATCGTGGAGACGACCTTGCAGGATTTTGAGATCGACCCGTCCTATGGTACACATTTCTTCCACAACGTGACTTCCTTGGGCCTGGGCTACTTTACGGTGCACGGCCGTGACGGTGGGGGCACCTTGCGTTGGGATTGGCTCGACCGGCAGGCGGCGGCGACGGAGACGGAACTCCTGCGTCACGTGCGGCTGGAGAAGCCGCTGGACATCCGGATAGACGGCGGCACCGGGCGGGGCGTGATCCTGGTGCCGGAATAAGAGCCGGCCCCTGACATGACCGACGGAAGCGCGCCGCGGCTGTCCCGTTGGGCCGCGCCGGCTGTCGTGGTCCTGGTCACCTTGGCCGTGTTCTGGCCCGCCCTGCGCGGTGGCTTCCTGAACTGGGACGATGATGTCAACATTCTGACGAACCCGCATTACCGCGGCTTGGGGTGGGGAAACCTGCGTTGGATGTTCACCACCATGCGCAATGGGCCCTACCAGCCCCTGAGCTGGCTGAGCCTCGCGGTGGACTATCTCTTCTGGGGAATGAACCCCCTCGGCTATCATCTGACCAACGTCCTGCTGCACGCCGCAAATGCCGCGCTGTTCTATGCGGTGGCATTGCGGTTCGCGTCGCGTGGCGCCGCTCCGGGCGGCATCCCGCCACGCCTCACCGCGGCTCTGGCAGCCTTACTTTTCGCCATCCATCCCCTTAGGGTGGAATCCGTCGCTTGGGTCACCGAGCGCAGGGATGTGCTTTCCGGATTCTTCTATCTGGGGGCGGTCTATGCCTATCTGCGGCGGCATGCGGATGAAAACCCATCAAGCCAGGGGTGGCAGGCCCTCTGCTGGAGCTCCTTCGCAATGGCGCTGTTGTCCAAAGGTATCGTCATGACCTTGCCCTTGGTTTTCATCGTGCTGGATGTCTATCCGCTGCGTAGGCTGCCGGGGCAGATGGGGCAGTGGTTCAAAGCGACCTATCGTCGGGTTTGGCTGGAGAAGGCCGCCTACCTTATTCCTGCCCTGATTATCGCCTTGGTAGCCTATGTGGGCCAGCAGCGGTTGGGGTCGCTCTTCGTGGAAAGCGCGGCCGCGCATTGCGCGAAAGCATGTTTTGGGCTGGCATTCTATCTTTGGAAGACAGTGTGGCCGGTGGATCTCTGCCCGCTCTACGAGTCTCCCATCCCGTTCGATCCTTTTGCCTGGCCGTTCTTGGCCAGCACCGCGGCGGTGGCGCTCATTACCGCGGCCTTGGTCCTTGCGCGCAGGCGCTGGCCCGCGGGCTTGACCGCTGGGGTCTGCTACGCCGTCACCTTGGCGCCGGTTTTGGGCTTGGTCTCGTTCGGCTCGCAGTTGGCGGCCGATCGGTACAGCTACCTCGCCTGCCTGCCCTGGCCGATCTTGGCCGCAGGGGGGGGTGGCTGGGCTTGGCAACGCGCCAAAGCCTGGAGCCGGGCCATCCTATGCCTGGGGGCGGCGCTGGCGCTGACAGGGCTGGCCGGTTTGACCTGGCGACAGGTCGGCGTCTGGCATGATTCTCAGACCTTTTGGGAATACACCCTCCGCCTGCGTCCCAGGACCAGCGTGGCCCACACCGACTTGGGTAATGTCCTGGCGGCGCAGGGCAAGACCGCGGAGGCGGCCGCGCATTACCGCGAGGCATTGCGCATCAGGCCGGACTGGGCGGAAGCTCATACCAATCTCGGATTGCTGTTGGCCGGTCAGGGCCGGCTCGATGAGGCGGTCGCCCAGCACCGCGAGGCCCTGCGCATCAAGCCGGACAATGCCGAGGCTCACAATAATTTGGGCCTGGGCTTGGCCGGGCAAGGCAGAGTGGAGGAAGCGGTGGAGCATTACCGAGCGGCGTTGTCCATCAAGCCTGAACTGGCCGAGGCTTACAATAACCTGGGCAACGCTTTGGTCGGACCAGGCCGCCTGGCTGACGCCGCCGCGCAATACCGCGACGCTCTGCGGATCAATCCGGATTACGCGCCGGCGCATAACAACCTGGCCAATGTGCTGGCCGCCCAGGGCCAAACCGAGGCTTCTGCGGCGCAATACCGTGAGGCCCTGCGGTTGGCGCCGAACTATTTCGAGGCGCACTACAACCTGGGCCTCATCCTGGCAAAACAGGGCAAGGTGGACGAAGCTCTAGGGCAATTCCAGGAAGCGCTGAGGATTCGTCCGGGCCTGGCGCCAACATTGCGGAACTTGGAACTCTTGCGCAAGAAGAGCGGCCGGCCCCAGGAGCACCGCTGATGGCAGCCTCTTGCATCCGGCGATTTTTTAGTACCATATGGTATCGTCACCGCCGAGGGAGGGAGCATGCCGAAAGTTATAGTGGATGAGGCGCGTTGCAAGGGCTGCGAGCTTTGTACCGCCGCCTGCGCGAGGAAATGTCTCGTGATGTCCACGACTTTCAGCGTCACGGGCTACTATCCATCCGTGTGCTGCGCCCCTGAGCGCTGCACCGGCTGCGGCCTGTGCGCCCAGGTCTGTCCGGACCTCGCCATCACGGTCTTCAAGGAAGAGAAGGCGAAGAAGTAGGCGGCGGAAAATTCAGGAGGCCATAATGGGCGACAAGCTTCTCATGAAGGGCAACGATGCGCTGTCCGAAGGGGCGGTGCGCGCCGGCTGCCGGTTCTTCGCGGGTTATCCCATCACGCCGCAGAACGAGGTCCCGGAATACATGTCCTGGCGGATGCCCCAGGCCGGCGGCGCCTTTATCCAGGCCGAGTCCGAGGTGGCGGCCATCAACATGCTCTATGGTGCCTGCGCGACCGGCAAGCGCACCATGACCTCCTCCTCCTCCCCGGGCATCAGCCTCAAGCAGGAAGGCATCTCCTACTGCGCGGGCGCCGACCTGCCCATCTTCTTCGCTAACGTGGCCCGCGGCGGGCCCGGCTTGGGCAACATCGCGGGCGCCCAAGGCGACTATTTCCAGTCCGTGCGCGGCGGCGGCCACGGCGACTACCGGACCTTCGTGATGGCCCCGGGCTCCGTCCAGGAGATGGGGAACTTCCCGCTGCACTGCTACGAGGTGGCAGAGAAATACCGGGTCCCCGCCATGGTTCTGGCCGACGGGGTGTTGGGGCAGATGATGGAGCCGCTCGAATTCACATTCCCCGAGGTGGATCCTCAGAAGCTGCGCGAGCCGGACTGGGCTTTAGGGGCCTCGACCGGCCGCAAGAAGCGCGCCGTGCGTTCCTACGCCCTGGCCGAAGGCAAGCTCGAGATCATGACCTTGGACCGCGCCCAACGCTACAAGCAGATCGAAGAGCGCGAGGTCATGTTCGAAACCAGGCAGTGCGACGACGCCGATTTGGTCCTGGTGGCCTACGGCACGTCGGCGCGGGCCTGCGCCGCGGCCCAGAAGCTGGCGCGCGCCGAGGGGCTCAAGGTTGGGCTGTTCCGGCCCATCACCTTGTGGCCTTTCCCGAAGAAGGCCCTGCTGGAGCTGGCCGGCCGCGTCGATTCCTTCCTGGTCGTGGAGATGAGCCTTGGCCAGATGATCGACGATGTCAAGCTGGCCGTGGAATGCAGCGTCCCGGTGCACCTGCACGCGCGCTGCGCCGGCGCCATCCCCACTGGCGAGGATATCTTCCAGCAACTGCAGGCCGTGCTCAAGGCCGGCAAGGGAGAGTGCATATGCTGCAAGTGAACCGGCGGCCGGAAAGCCTCTGCGACGTCAAGATGCACTACTGCCCGGGCTGCGGCCATGGCATCGCGCACCGCCTGGTGGCTGAGTCCATGGACGAGCTGGGTGTCCGGGAGCGCACCATCGGCGTGGCACCCGTGGGCTGTGCGGTCTTCGCCGACGACTACTTCAACTGCGACATGATCCAAGGGCCGCACGGCCGCGGCCCCGCCATCGCCACCGGCCTCAAGCGCTGCAAGCCCGACTGCATCGTGTTCTCCTATCAGGGCGACGGCGACCTGGCCTCCATCGGCATGGCCGAGACCATCCATTCGGCCGGCCGCGGTGAGAACATCACGGTCATCTTCATCAACAACGCCATCTATGGCATGACCGGCGGCCAGATGGCGCCGACCACGCTGGTCGGGCAGAAGGCTACCACCTGCCCCCAGGGCCGCGACCCCCTGGTCAACGGCTATCCCATGCGGATCTGCGAGCTTCTGTCCCAGCTCGACGGCACCCGCTACCTGGAGCGCGTCTCGATCCACAGCGCGGCCCACGTGATCAAGGCCAAGCGGGCGGTCAAGAAGGCCTTCCGCTGCCAGATCGAGGGCCGGGGCTTCAGCCTGGTGGAGATTCTCTCCACCTGCCCGACCAACATGGGCATCAGCCCCCTGGACGCGGTCAAGTTCGTCAGCGATCAGATGGTGCCCCAGTATCCGCTGGGGGTGTTCAAGGATTTCGAGGGAGGCAAGAGCGATGTATCAAGGGATTAGGATCTCCGGCTTCGGCGGACAAGGCATCATCTCCTCAGGCATCCTGCTGGCCTACGCCGGGATGCTCGACGGAAAGAACGTCAGCTTCTTCCCGGCATACGGGGCGGAGATGCGCGGCGGCACGGCCAACTGCTCGGTGGTCGTCTCCTCCGAGGAGGTCACGACGCCGGTGGTCTCCCAGCCGGACACGGTCATCATCATGAACGAGCCGTCCTTGGCCAAGTTCGAGCCCTTGCTCAAGCCGGGCGGGCTCATGATCATCAACAGCTCTTTGGTGAACTCGCGGCCCAAGCGTTCGGACATCAAGGTGGTCCTGATTCCTTGCAACGAGGTCGCCGCCGAGCTCAAGGCCCCAAGGATCGCCAATATGGCGGCCCTGGGCTGCTTCTGCCGGCACACTGGCGCGCTTTCCGTTGAAGCCGTGGCCAAGGCCATGCCCAAGGTGTTCAAGCGGGCCAAGCCTGAGATGCTGGCGCTCAACGTCGCGGCGCTGCGCAAGGGCGCTGAGTTTAATTAGGCCTCGTCATCGCGCCTGCCGGCATGAGCCGCCCCAGCACTAAGCGCGCGGCGTTCTGGGTCGCCTCGGGCATCCTGCTCAGCCGCATCGCCGGCCTCATTCGCGACCGGATCTTCGCGCATTTCTTCGGCAACTCCGACGCGGCCGATGCCTTTAAGGCCGCTTTCCGCATCCCCAACTTCCTGCAGAACATGTTTGGAGAAGGCGTGCTCTCCGCCTCCTTCATCCCGGTCTACGCCAGCCTGCTGGCCCGCGGCGACGAGGCGCGGGCGCGGCGCACCGCGGGCGCGGTGGCCGGGCTCCTGGCCCTGCTCATGTCCGTGCTCGTCCTCATAGGCGTCCTGGCCACGCCCTGGCTCATCGATGTCATCGCCCCGGGCTTCTCCGGGGAAAAGCGCGAGCTGACCATCCGGCTGGTGCGCGTGCTGTTCCCCGGCGCCGGGCTGCTGGTGCTCTCGGCCTGGTGTCTGGGGATACTGAACAGCCACCACAAGTTCTTCCTCTCCTACACCGCGCCGGTCATTTGGAACCTGGCCATGATTGCCACCCTGATCGGCTTCGGCAGCGGCCGGGAACAGTATCCCTTGGCCGTGATCCTGGCCTGGGGCTCGGTCGTTGGAAGCGCGCTGCAAGTCCTGGTGCAGCTGCCCACGGTCTTGCGCCTGATCCCAGACTTGCGCCTGTCGCTGGGCCGCGGGGATTCGGATGTGCGCGGCGTGGCGCGCGGCTTCGTCCCGGTATTCATCAGCCGCGGCGTGGTTCAGATCAGCGCCTTCGTAGACGCCCTTATCGCCAGCCTCCTGCCGACCGGGGCCGTGGCGGCGCTGTCCTACGCTCAGACGCTCTATACTTTGCCCGTGAGTCTCTTCGGCATGTCGGTCTCCGCCGCTGAACTGCCGGCCATGTCGAGCGCCGCAGGGACCGCTCCCGACGCGGCCGAGGCCCTGCGCGGGCGGCTCGACTCCGGTTTGCGCCGGATCGCCTATTTCGTGGTCCCGTCGGCCGTGGCTTTCCTGGCGCTGGGAGATGTCATCATCGCGGCCATCTACCGCACCGGCGTCTTCGGCGACAAGGACGTCCTCTTCGTCTGGGGCATACTCGCGGGCTCCACCGTGGGCCTGCTCGCCTCGACCTTGGCGCGCCTCTACGCCGCGACCTTCTATTCCCTGCGCGACACGCGCACCCCGCTCAAGTGCGCCGTGGTCCGCGTGGCCCTGACCACCGCGCTCGGCTATGTATGCGCGGTGTACCTGCCAGGTTGGCTGGGCCTGCCTGCGCGTTGGGGCGTGGCCGGGTTGACCGTCTCCGCCGGGGCCGCGGGCTGGGTCGAGTTCGCCTTGCTACGCCGCGGCCTGAACCGCCGGCTCGGCCGCACCGGACTGCCGCTTTCCTACTTGGCGCGGCTCTGGGGCTCGGCTGTGGCGGCGGGCGCCTGCGGATTCGCCATCCACCGCCTACTGGCCTCCTGGCATCCTATCCCGGCTGCCGTCCTCATTCTGGCGCCTTACGGCGGGATTTATCTCCTGGTCACGGCCCTGGCCGGGGTCCCGGAGGCGCATGGGGTGCTCGCGGCCGCGCGGCGCTTCGCCGGCCTTGACGGAAAAGTAGTTTAGTGGCAGAATGTCATTAAAGGGGTGAGAGCTGCCATGAGTCCCGACCCCTCTTTCCAAATGGTTCAATCGAACATTGAGGCGGGATTTGCCCCACGGGAGGCTGCGGCCGGCCCCTCCACGCCGCGTACGGCTTTGCTCAAGAGGCGCTACCTGGAGGCGCCCCTGCGCGTGGATGTCGAGTACATCCGCTTGCTCACGGCCGCCGACCGCCTGGCCGCGGGTTTGCCTGTGCTTGAGCGCAGGGCGCATGACCATGCCTACGCCTTGCAACGCCTGACGCCGGTCATCCATCCTCACGACGAGATCGCTGCCAACAAGACCCGCTTCATCCGAGGGGCCGTGCCCTACGCCAACTACGCTGCCGGGCCGTTCCTCAAGGAGATGCGGCGGCAGGAGCAGGACGCCCAGCAGAGGCATGCCGAGCAAGGCCAGGGCGGAGGCATCGCCGGCACCCGGGCCCAGGCTGAGAAGGAAGGCTGCCGGGTCTTCTCCGGCAAGTTCCTCATCTCGGAGCCGGACTACGACTCTCTGCGCGAGTCCTGCGAGTACTGGGAAGACAGATGTTTTATGTCCGCGGGCGAGAAGATCTGGAAGGCGCTATTGCCCGAGGCGGATTTTATCGAGAAGGGCTGGGCCGTGGGGCTCTACACCGCCCCGCACGAGCCCTGCCCCGAGGGCCGGCTGATCTTGGACTACGAGACGGCCCTGGCCAAGGGTTATCGCAGGATCATGGCTGAGCTTGACGAGCGCCTGCGCTCCGCGCCTTCCGGCGGCGGAGAGTTCTGGCGCGCGGCCAAGCGGGCGCTGGAAGGATCCTTGGCCTTCGTTGAGCATTATGCCCAGGAGGCGGAGCGGCAGGCCGCGCTGGAGCCGGATACTGGGCGGCGGGCCAAGCTCCAGCGGATGGCGCGTACCTGCCGCCGGGTCCCCGCCGAGCCGCCGCGCGATTTCAGGGAGGCGGTTCAGTCCTTCTGGTTCACCTATATCCTGGGCCATCTAGAGGGCTCGCACCTCGGTTATTCGCCGGGCCGGCTGGACCAGACCCTCTGGCCGTACTACCAGAATGGCGGCGTCAGCTACCAGGAGGCCGTGGAGCTCTTCGAGGAGCTTTTCGTCAAGATGACCCAGATCGAATACCTGGCCAGCCTCAGTTGGCAGGGCCTAGGGCACGGCAACCTCTACCAGAACCTGATTTTGGGCGGTGTCGACGAGCAGGGTCGTCCCGCGGACAACGAGCTCTCCAAGGCCATCCTGGACGCCCAGATCCGTATGCAGATGACCCAGCCCACGCTCTCGGTCTGGCACGACGACGCGCTCTCCGAGAAATTCCTGCTCAAGTCCGCCGAATGCGTCAAGACCGGCGTGGGTTACCCGGCTTACTTCAACCTGAAGACCTACATCCGCCACGAACTCAAGGCCAGCGGCCTGCCCATCGAGACCGTGCGCAAACACGCGGCCATCGGCGGCTGCACCGAGCCTGTCCTGCAAGGGATGTCCTACGGTGTGGTGCAAGCGGGCTTCATCAACCACGGCAAATTGCTGGACCTGGCCTTGAACGACGGCGCCGATCCGGTCACAGGCGAGCGGCTTTTCGAGCCCTGCCAGCCCAAGAGCTATGAGGACATCCGCGCCTCCTACCTGGCTAAGATGCGTGCCGCTGTCCGTAGTTGGCAGCAGTACTGGAACCTCGCCATGCGCGCGCACCGGGACACCGTGCCCTTGGTCTTCTGCTCCGTGTTCGTGCGGGACTGCGTCGGCCGGGGCCTGTGCATGGACGACGGCGGCGCCTTGCACAACGGAACTCCCACCACGCTCTCCTCCGGGCTGGTCAACGTGGCCAACTCCCTGGCCGCCATCAAGAGGCTCTGCTGCCAGGACAAGGCCTGCTCCCTGGAAGAACTTCAGGCGGCCCTGGCCGCGGACTGGAAAGGGCACGAGGCCCTGCGCCGGCGCGCCATCGCCGCGCCTAAATGGGGCAACGATGACGACGCTGCGGACTCCATCTTCCTCGACCTCTTCGCGGAGTACTGCCGCTGGGTGCCGGGCCAGGATAACTATCTGGGCGTGCCTTACGATCCCTCCATGCTCGCCATCTCCACTCCGGTTCCATTCGGCAAGGTCTGCGCCGCCTTTCCTGACGGCCGGCGGGCGGGCGAGCCTTTGGCCGACGGGGTCACCTCGCCTTTCCCGGGGACCGACACCCAAGGCCCCACCGCGGTGGCGCGCTCCAGCGGCAAGGTTGACCACTCCCTCATCCGCGGCGGGCTGTTGAACCTAAAATTCCATCCCTCGGCCCTGCGCGGCGAGAAGGGCGCGCGCAACCTGCTGGCTTTCGTCAAAACCTACTTCGAGAAGCCGGGCTTCCAGGTGCAGTTCAACGTGGTGGACTCGCGCATGCTGCGCGACGCGCAGGCGCGGCCAGAAGCTTATCGGGACTTGGTGGTGCGTGTGGCTGGCTTCTCCGCCTACTGGGTCGAGATGAGCCAGGCCCTGCAGGACCAGGTCATCTGGCGCACCGAGCACGGGCTGTGAGCCGCGGTCTGGTCTTCGACCTTCAGCGCTATGCGGTCCACGACGGCCCAGGTATTCGGACCTTGGTGTTCCTCAAGGGCTGTCCCCTGCGCTGCGCTTGGTGCTGCAACCCCGAATCCCAGAAGGCCGAGCCCGAGTCCCTGCGCCGCCACGGCGCCATGGAGACGGTCGGTAGGGAGATGGACGCGCAGGATGTCCTCGACGAGATCGCGCGGGACCGCGACTTCTATCGCAACTCCGGGGGCGGCGCTACCTTTTCCGGGGGGGAGCCGTTCTTCCAGCCGGAATTCCTGCGCGGCCTGCTGGAAGGTTGCCGCAGCCGCGGCATCCACGCCGCCGTGGAGACCTGCGGTTATGCTTCGGCCGATATCATCCTGGCCCTGGAGCCGTTGGTGGATCTTTTTTTCTTCGACCTCAAGGTTTTGGACAAAGAAGATCACCTCCATTGGACCGGCTGGGACAATGGCCTCATCCTTGAGAATTTTAAAAGTCTCGCGGCCCGTTGTCCGAACAAGCTGGTGCCGCGCCTGACCGTGGTTCCGGGCATCTCGGATTGCCGACAGAACCTATCGGGCATGGCCGAGCTTCTCCGCGGGGCGGGCCTGCGCGATATCGAGCTCCTGGAGTACCATCCCCTGGGATCGGACAAGTGGGAGGCGCTGGGCCGTGAGTCTCTCTGCCGGCCGGATGCGGCCCTGTCCGGACGGGCGCTTACTGAGGCTGCCCGCTCGCTCTCGCAACAGGGCATTACCTGCTGCGTCCCCTGAAATGCGATAATATCTCATGGGCAATAATCTATTCGTCACCGGCTTCCCATACGAAATGACCCAGGAGGAACTGGGCAAGCTGTTCGCTGAATTCGGCACCGTGCTCAACGTTAAGATCCTCGTCGAGCGCGATACCGGCCGCTCCCGCGGCATCGCTTTCGTCCTCATGGCCACGGAGGCCGAGGCGGATGCCGCCATGAAGAAGCTCAACGGCTCCATGGTCGGTGAGCGCAAGATATTCGTCATCGAGGCGAAGCCGCCCGAGAAGGCCGAGGCCGGTTACGCCGGCCCCGAGCGCCGTTCCGGCAGGGACCGGCGGAGCAGCACTTCGGCCGCGGCCGGAGCCTCCAGCGCGAGGCGGCCTTGGGACAAGGCCGGAAAGCCTAGCGGATTCGGTGCCAAGAAACCCTGGGATAAGAAGCCTTGGGACAAGGCCGGAAAGCCCAGCGGCTTTGGCGCCAAGAAGCCCTGGGAGAAGAAGCCCTGGGACAAGGACAAGAAGCCCGGCAGCTTTGGCGATAAGAAACCTTGGGAGAAGAAGCCTTGGGATAAGGATCGCAAGCCCGGCGGTTTTGGCGATAAGAAGCCCTGGGAGAAGAAGCCTTGGGATAAGGACAAGAAGCCCGGCGGCTTTGGCGATAAGAAGCCCTGGGACAAGGACAAGAAGCCCGGCAGCTTTGGCGACAAGAAGCCCTGGGAGAAGAAGCCTTGGGATAAGGATCGCAAGCCCGGCGGCTTCGGCGACAAGAAACCCTGGGAGAAGAAGCCCTGGGACAAGGACAGGAAACCCGCCGGCGGTTTCGCCGACAAAAAGCCCGGGCTGAAGAAACCTTGGGAGGCCATGCACTCCTCGGGTGGCCAGAAGAAGTGGGGCCCCGGAGGCCCGAGCGGCGGCCGCAAGCCGGGAGACTTCAAGAGCAAGCCCGGCGGCTTCAAGCAGCGTGCCAAGGGCGGTTTCCGGGGCTAAACAGCTCGCTTGATCCGGCCCTGGGTCTTTGCAGTCGCCCTATTCTTGGCTGTCTCCGCGTATGGTTGCCCGAACCTCATCGATTGCCGCGGTTCGGGCAACCATACGAGCGTGTGGACGATCGCTCAGAGCCCGCAGTTCCCTACAGCGCTCATCGGCGTGACTATTGCCGGCGCCTTGTGGGAAGGCTCCGAGTCCCGGTTGGGCCGGACCCTATGGCAGAGCCTCGACGCCTCGGCTGTCACCGGTATCGCCACCTTCGGCCTCAAGGAGGCCTTCCAGCGCGCGCGGCCGAGCCAGTCATCCTCGCCCGATCAGTGGTTCTCCGGCCCCAAGCACCAGAGCTTCCCGAGCGGCGACGTCTCAGCGATTGCGGCCTTGGTGACGCCGTTCATCGCCGAGTACGGCGGTGATCATCCTTCAGTGTGGGCCTTGGCGGCCCTGCCCGCCTTCGACATGGCGGCCCGCGTTCAGGCGCGAGCGCATTGGCCGACGGATGTCATCGCTGGCGCGGCGGTGGGAGTAGGGGGGGGCTTGCTGGCGCGCCAGCTCAAGATCCCGTTCTTTGTGGTCATCCTGCCGAGCAGCGTCACGGTCGGCTTGCGGACGCGCTTCTAGCCTGCCGCCGCGCACCGTCCCTGCGGGATTGCCTTCCGCTGGCCTTCGGGCTAAAACACAAAACCCCCTTTCGGGGGTATGGTCCTGACATTACTCGTCTCAGGTTCGAAAGCGTAAGAACTATCTACATCATATCAGAATGCCGGGCGCAGCGCAAGATAAATCTTTCGCTCATTTTTCAAAAATCACTGGCTTTGTTGTCCATCACTGGTAGATGATGATGCTGGGCGCGGGCTTGAGCTGGAGCACTTCGGCCTTGGACAGCATGGGCTGGTCGTTCTTGTAGAAGAGCTTGATGCCGGCGTATTCGACGGGTTCGTTGGATATCTCCCGGCGGTATGTCCTGCGCTTGCCGAGGGGCGTGCCGAAGCCGTCCATGACCATGACGACCTGCACGCGGGGGTCGAGCCGGATCTTTTGGCGGCGCTTGAGCATGTCGTCGGTGAAGCGGTGGACGAGCAGGAGCTTGGGGGGGAGGTGATATTTGTCCACGATGTCGGCCAGCTTGATGATGGCCACATTGACGTCCTCGCCGTCGCTGGAGCCGATGCGCTTGCCGGGCCGCAGGCCGCGGGGCATCTGGAACTCGGGGTCTATGGCGAAGTGGACATCCGGGCGGCGCAGGTAGGGAGCGAGGCGTTCGAGCTCGGCGCGCACGGTGCTGCGGCCGACCTGTATGTCGAGGATGGTGATCCAGCCGCGGCGGTGCGCCCAGCCGATGACCCTGCGGATGAGTTCATCCGGCATGCGCGTGCAGTAGTGGCCGCTCTCGCCGGGGTAGTCTGAGGCGACCGCGGCCACGAGCTCAAGTCCGGGGCGGACCGTTGTGGTGGGGTCGGCCCTCTGCCAGGCATCGGCTTCGGCCTGCAGGCGGGCGAGCATCTGGTCCACGGGTATCTCGCCGAGGATGCCCATGCGTTTGGAGAGAGGGTTGCCGTAATAGGTGACGATGCGGCTGGCGGGCAGCAAGGAGGAAGGGCTGCGCGGTTCTGGTTCAGCGGCAAATGAGAGCTGGGCGCACAGCGGCAGGACTGCGGCGAGGAGGATGTTCTTCATTTATACGATGGGTCAGATGGGCCGCCCGAAACATTGTAGCAGTTGGATCCGCACGCGCGCTTACGGTGCTTCGGGAATGGACCTGCCCGACCCTCCCAGCAGAGCGGTGGTGATGAAGGCGCGCATCTTGGCTGAGTGCTTGTGCCGGGTGGATTTCTCAACGCCGGAAGTCACGTCTACGGCAAAGGGCTGGCCTTTCGTCGCGGCTTCGCGCACGTTGTCGGTCGTGAGGCCTCCGCCCAGGAAGACCGGCTTGCCGTGCGCCGCCGCGGCGGCCCCGAGCGCCCAGTCGAACGGACGCGGGCTGCCGCCAGGCTTGCTTTCATTGGGGTCGCTGAGCAAGACATAATCGACCGCGTCGCCCCAGCGGGGGATATCGTCGAGTGTCTCTGGGCCCGGGCAGGCCAGGGCCTTGATGATGAAGGGGGGGCACTCTGTGTTGGTCAAGGATTGGCGCAGGCCCCTGAGCCGTTGGGGCGTCTGGGGGCCGTTAAGCTGGATGCCTTTGAGGTTCATCTCGGCGGCCATCCGCACGATGTCCTTGGAGTCTTCGTCATCGAAGAGCCCCACCACGGCGGCGAACGTGGGCAGCGCGGGAACCCAGTCTTTGGCCTCGGCCGGCAGGACGCGGCGCGGACTGCGCTTGCGAAAATCAATCCCGATGAACTGGGCGCCGTAGTTGAGCGCCCAGACCGCGTCCTCGCGATTCGTGATTCCGCAGATCTTTACTTTCATTCAGGCCGAACGATCAGTCGCGCCTTGAAGAAGATATGACCATATTCACGATGGCGATCAAGACGAACAAGCCAGCGCAGTGCAAGAAGGGGAGATGCCGGTACTGCGGCGGGATGGCTCGGAAGTAGATGGGGGCGAAGTAATTCCATAGGTAGTAGAAAGGCACTGACAAGAGGACTGCATAGATCAATCCGCCCATTTGAATTCTCCTTTACAGCTTACATTCGCCAGAAACACAAAACCCTTGGCTTTCGCCAAGGGTCGGTCCTGACATTACTCGTCTCAGGTTCGAAACTGCTAGATGGTTGCGGGGGCTGGATTTGAACCAGCGACCTCAAGGTTATGAGCCTTGCGAGCTACCGGGCTGCTCTACCCCGCATAAGGATGATAGCATAGATGCGGGGATAACGCAAACATACGGAATGGGAGTCCCGCAGTTCAGACGGAGGGAGAAGACCCATTTTTGTGTAGGGCTTGACCGGCTCCGACATTAAACTCCATCTGCTGCTCGAATTCAAGGGTTGGAATGGGTTCGGCAAGGCTGCTGAATAGGCGATGGCGAAGAACCGCGAGGATCCAGCGTTGGACGATGAGGACGCCGGCCTCGGCCTTGGCTTTATCGCGGGGTCGGCGGGGCCTGGCGGGCAGGACGGCGCAGCCATAGTGGTCGG
>CAIRTQ010000057.1 GCA_903881545.1 uncultured Elusimicrobia bacterium | reverse complement strand
GGAGCATCTTGCCCATCTCCTTGGACTTGCCCTCCATGCCGCTCGTGTAGCCGGGCGCCATGTGCAGGGCGCGGATCGCCGCCTCGGCCTTGGCGATGGCGACGCTCAGGGGGACCCCCGTTAGGTTGGCCATGATTCCCACCTGCCGCTGGCGGTCCATGCGGTCGATCTGCGAGGGCCCGGTGTCCTCCACCAGCCGGGAGATGTTGTCGAGCCGGACCAGGCCGACCTTCGCGGAGGGCAGGTGCAGTGCCCCCACCACCTCCTTGCGGTCGCGGAACTGCTTGTCCACCCGGATGCGGACCTCATAGAGATCCCCGCCTTCCTTATATTTTGTGATCTTCTCCTCGCCGCTGACCATGGTGCGCAGGCCCAAAGCGATGTCCTCGACCTTCACGCCCAGGTCCTGGGCGCGGTCGCGGTCGATGCGCACCTTGATCTCGGGCTTGGCGAAGACCATGGTGGTGTCCACGTCCACCACGCCGGGGACCGCTTTAAGAGCCGCGACGACCTTGTCGGCGTAGGCGCGCAGGACGGTCAGGTCCGGGCCCGTGATGTAGTATTGGAAGTCGGCGTCGCGCATCTTGCCCCCCCCGCCGAAATGGGAGACCGGAGAGACGCTCAGGCGCAGAGCCGAATACTTGGCCAGGGCCCGGCGGGCCAAGTCGATGATGCGGGCCTGGCTGCGCTTGCGCCGGGAGATCTCCTCGAGCTTGACATAGACCCTCGCGTCGTTGACATTGGAGCCTTCGCCCTCGCCGATCGAGCTCAGGACCAGGCGGATGTCGGGCAGGCGCTTGACCTCGGCCTCGACCTGGCGCAGGATGCGGTCGGTCGCGGCCAGCGATGTCCCCTCCGGCGCCGTGAAGTTCACCTCGAACTCGCCGGAATCGTCGGGCGGCAGGAAGTCCTTGCCCACCAGCTTGAGCATGGGCACGGAGGACAACGCGATGGCGATGGCGAGGAGCACGACCTTCCAGCGGTTGGCTAAAGCCCAGACCACCATCCGTCCGTAGCGCTCCTTGAGGAAATCGTTGAAGCGGTCCACCCAGACCTGAAAACGGTTCTTCCGGGGCTCGACCTTGAGGAAGCGGGCGCAGAGCATGGGCGTCAGGGTGAAGGCCACGAAGAGGCTCACCATGACGGCGAAGGCCACGGTCAGACCGTAGCTCCTGAGGAAGCGCCCCACGATGCCGCCCATGTAGGCCAAGGGCAGGAAGATGATGACCAAAGACAGGGTCGTGGCCATGACCGCCGGGCCGATCTCCGAGGTCGCCGCGGAAGCGGCCTCCGCGGCCGGGGTGCCGTCCTCTTCCATGTGCCGGAAGATGTTCTCCAGGACCACGATGGCGTCGTCGATGACGATGCCCACGGCCAGGGTCAGGCCCAGGAGGGTCATGGTGTTGATGGTGAACCCGGCCCGGTCCAGGAACAGGAAGGTGGAGATGATGGAGGTCGGGATGGCGCAGGCCGCGATCAAGGTGGGCCGCGCCGCGCCCATGAACAGGAGCACGGCCAGGGCGGCCAGCAGCGAGCCCAGCACCAGGTGCTCCTCGACCGTATGGACCGAGGCCAGGATGAACTCGGACATATCCCGGATGACCTCGGCCTTGACGCCGGCAGGCAAGGTGGGAGTGATCTCGGCCAGGCGTTCCTTGACCCGCGCGATGACCTCCACGGTGTTGGTGCCCGACTGCTTCTGCACGACGAGGGAGACCGCCTCCTTGCCGTCGACGCGGGCCAGGGAACGGGCGTCCTCGGCGGTGTCCTCGGCCCGGCCGATGTCCTTGATGCGCACCGGAACGCCGGCCACCGTGGCCACGACCACCTTCTCGAAATCGGCCGGGGTTTCAATGCGGCCCATGGTGCGCAGGACGAACTCCCGGCGTCCGGCTTCGACGCGCCCGCCCGGGATCTCGATGTTCTGCTGCTGCAGGGCCTCCTTGACCTTGTTGGCGGTCAGCTTGAAGGCGGCCATCTTAAGGGGATTGAGCACGACATGGATCTCGCGCTCGCGGCCGCCCACGATGGCGACCTTGCCCACCCCGTTGACGGACTCCAGGCGCTCCTTGACCTGCTTGCGCGCGATGAAGGTGAGCTCCCTGATGGGCAGGCCACCGCTGACCGCCAGCGACATCACGGGCATGGAGCTAGGGTCGAACTTCTGGACCACGGGCGGGTCCGTGCCCGCGGGCAGGTCGCGCTGGACTCGGGAGACCGCGTCGCGCACCTCCTGGGCCGCCACATCCACATTCTTCTCAAGCACGAAAGTGATCATCACCTGGGAGAGCCCCTCGTAGCTGGTGGCCTTGAGGGTCTCGATGCCGGAGATGGTGTTGACCGCTTCCTCGACCGGCTTGGTGATCGAAGTCTCGACCTCCTCCGGGCCGGAGCCGGCCAGGGTGGTGGACACGATGACGAAGGGCAGGTCGATGTTCGGGAACAGGTCCACGCCCAGGCGGCGGTAGGAGAAGATGCCGACCACCACCATGGCGCACATCATCATGGTGGTGAAGACCGGACGCTTTATGCAGACATCAACCAGTTTCATGCGGCCCGCCTCCCCCCCGAACTCCGCGCCGCAGGCGCGGAGTCTGCGAGCCCCCCTACGAGGGGGGCGAGCATTCCGTTAGGGGTGAAAAAACGACAAGCCTCCAACCGTCCCCAGGCGCCGAGGCTTCGCCTCGGCGTGGGTTCCGGCGCTTTGCGCCGGAACCTCAAAGACGGCATGATACCGGCGTCCTTCACTCCTTCTCCTCGCCAACGGGCTCGGCCAGGACTTCCACCGAACTGCCGTCCTTGAGGCCGTACAGGCCGAACACCGCGACCTGGTCTCCGGCCTGGACACCCCGGCGTATCTCCACAAAGCGATCGCCCCGCAGGCCCAGTTCGACGTCACGCTTAAGCGCCTTGCCATCCCGCACCACGAAAACCACGGCGCCGCCGGCATCGGCCAGCGCATCCTTGGGCACGGCCAGGACCCCGGAACTGCTGCCCGTGACGAGGGTCACCTCGCCGAACATGCCCGAGCGCAGCCCGCCCGAGGCGTTGTTGAGCCTAGCCTCGATCAAGGTGCTGCGCGTAGACGGATCCACCACGGGGCTCACCCGGGAAACCCGGCCCGCGAAGACGCGGTCCGGATAGGCCTCGACGCGAACGCGCACGGCCTGGCCAAGGCGCGCGCGGGCCGCGTAGCGCTCCGGCACCTCGGCGCGCACGATGATCTCGCTGGCGTCGACCACCAAGGCGACCGGCGTCTGCAGAGTCACATTCTCCCCGCGGTCCAGGAAAACGCGCGCTAGGGTCCCGTTCAGGGTCGAGGGCACCGGGGCGGGCTCGAAGCGCACCCCGACCTCGTCGCGCTCCACAAACGCGACGGACTGGCCCTTGCTCACGGCCTCGCCTTCCTTGAGCAGGTTCTCCTTCAGCTTGCCCGGCACCCGCGAAAAAAGAGTCGCCTCGTCCTTGGCCTTGATGCTGCCGACCAGCAGGATGGTCTCCTCCAGGTCGCGCTTTTGGGCCGGAGCGGTCTTGACCGGGAAGGTGTCGAGACGCGCCGCGACGTCCGGCTTCTTGCCGCAGGCGCACCAGAGCGGCAGGCTGGCCGCGAGCAGAAAAAGCGACAGGTGTTTCATGGTGAGGTCTCCTCCACGGGCCCGCCCACGGCACGCTCCAGCGCTGCCACGGCAGCACGGTAGTCGTGCAGGGCGTTCGCGTACAAAAGCCGGGTCTGTTGCAGGGCCAGGGTCACGTCATTCTGCTCCAGCAGACTCGCCTCGCCGGATCGATAGCGGACCTCGGTGGCCTCCAAGGCCCGGCGCGCCTGGCTGATGGCGGATTCCTGGCTCGCGGCCCTCTCCCGGGCCTCGTGCACCGCCAGCCACTGCCGCTTGACCTCGACCCGGATGCCGCGCGCTATCTTCTCCAAGCTCGTGCGCGCCTGGCTTCGGACACTGCGGGCCTCATCGATCTTGGCCGTGGTCTGCCCTCCAGTGAACAAAGGATAAGACAGGCGCAAGCCTAGAAGAGAGCTGTCGGCCCGCTCGTTGCGCCGCGGCCAGTACGCGTCCGACTCGGAATACAATTGGTAATCGGCGTAGGCCATGAGCCACGGCCAGCGGCCGGACTGCTCCACCTTGATAAGGGCTTCGGCTTGCTCGGAGCGGGCGAGCGCCGCCTGATAATCCGGGTTGCCGCGCACGGCCGCGGACTGCAGGGCCTCGTAGGCGGACAGGCGCGCGCGCGGGCTGTCCAGGCCGCCGACCACCCGCACCGGCGCATCCACGTCCAGGCCCAGGGAGTCCTTGAGCAGGGTCAGGGCCAGCTCATGCTGGTCGCGCGCGGCCAACAGCGCGGGCTGGCTGTTGGCCACCTCCACCTCCTGGCGCAGGACCACGAGGTCGCTGTCCAGGCCCTGGCGGAACCGCTCCCGGATGGTGCGCAGGTGGTCCTCCGCCAAGGTGAGAGAGTCCCTCTGGATGGCCGCCGTCTCGCTGGCCAGGCAGACGGCGTAGAAAAACTGCTTGACTGTCAAAGCCACATCCTGCCGGCTGGCGTGCAGTTGGAAGCGGCCTTGCTCCACGCCCAGGCGCGCGGCCTTCATGCCCTGCGCCACCATGCCGCCGGCGAAAAGGTATTGCTGGAGACTGAGGTCCGCCCGCATGCTGTTATCCGATCCAGCCTGAATGGAATTGCCGCCCAGAAAATAAGTGGGCTTACCGATGTTGCGGCTGTAGAGCCCGTTCAAGGTGATGGCCGGCAGGCCCGCGCCGATGGCCTGGCGGCGCAAGGCCTGCAAGTAGGCCAGCCGCTCCGCGGCCAGGCTGATGTCGAGGTTGTTCTCCAAGCCCAAGGCAATGGCTTTCTCCAGGCTCAATTCCAGGGGCGCAGCCTCCTGAACAGTCGGCGGCGCCGCCGGCGCGCCCGACGCTGAGACCAAGAACAGCGCCGCGGCCATCCAGGCGGCCCCGCTCATGGCCACCCCTTCCAGCCCAGTTCGGCCAGCAGATGGATCCTCTTGCGCAAGACCGGAACCGTGGGATGGTCGGCCTGCATGCCCTTGATAGCCAGGGTGATGACCTCGGCGGCCGCGCCGCCCGCCACGAACCCGGAGAGCGCCTGGACCAGAGCATCCGCATGCTTATGGCCGATCTTGTCCCAGACCCGGCTCCCTTCGTCCAAAAGCTCGTGGCCGTGAGGCGAAGCCGCCCCCAGCGCGTAAAGATCCACCCCCCACAGCTCCATGATGCGGAGGAATTTGTCCTTGCGGGAGGCGCGCGAGGCCAGGACCTGCTCGGTCTTGCCGCGCTGGGCGTCGAGCAGATCGTTGACCAGGCGGACGAAGATGTCCGTCTTGTCCGTGAAGTAGGTATAAAGGAGGGAGCGCGAGACGCCGGCTTCGCGGGCCACGTCGTCCAAGGCGGTCTTGGCGTAGCCGTACTGGAGGAAGCAGCCTAAGGCTGCCTCCAGGATGTGCTTCCTTCTCAGGCTCCGGCGTTGGGCGCGCATTCCGTTTGAGACATTTTGACAATATAAGTGCAAAATGTCAATTGCGGGGCGCGGCGCTCCTTCCCTAGGCAGGATCCACTATCGTGCCGATCGTCCCTTGTCCACGGTAGACCGGGCAGGTCTCGCAGTCGTTAGGCTCGGTCACGGATTCCAGCCGGCCCAAGATCATCGCCCGCGTGCTCTGGTAGGCCTTCCCGTTCCATATCTCTTCGAAGGAGCTCTTCAAAATGTTCCCAGCCGGGATCCTGGCCTCGCTGCTGCAGGTGCAGATCAGGCCGTCATGATAGACATTCATCTTCTGCCACGGGTCCAGGCACGGCACGCCTTCGCGGGGCGCGCTCTCCTCGGCCGGGACGCGGGCCGCGCCGGCGTCAAGGCCCGGCCTTCTGGGGAACCAATCCTCGAGTCCCTCATAAAAGTTGGTCCGCAAGAACGTGATCTTGCACCCCAGCCGCCGCGCCAGGGCCCGGGCTTCGTCCAAGGCGTGCTCGTTATGGCGGAAGACGATAAAGAGGATCTCCAGGGACGGCAGTTCCAATCCCTGCCGGGCTTTGAATCCTTGTATGGCGCGGATGTTCTCTACTACTGCGTTAAAATCTCCGCCAACCCGGTACTTGGCATACATCCGCTGGTCTATCCCGTCCAGGCCGACCGAGATGCGCTGTACCCGAGAGCCGACGATCTCTTCCATCTTAAACTTTCCGGCGACCGTGAGATTGGTCAGGAGTTCCGTCTCGACTTTGGGATTCAGGTCGGAAAGATGCCTGGTCATGCTGAAGATGTCCCGGTTCATCAGAGGCTCGTTCTTGGCGCCGAAGATGAAGCGCGGCGCGGACTTCAGCTTGCCGGCGACGACCTTGAAATCAGCGAGCGACATATTCCCTTTCTTGACCGGGACCTGGTTGCGCCGGTCGCGGTTGGAACACAAGGGACACTTCAGGTTGCAGAAGTTGCTGACATCGATCTGGACCAATCTCGGATATTGGTCGGAGGTGAGGCCCAACCCGCTCGCCATCCGGGATCCGTTAGAGCGGCGGCGCGCCCGGCCTTTGAAACCGGTGGGCGAGCTCGTCGCGGGTCAAGGCGAGCATGGTGCGCCGGCCGTGAGGGCAGCAGGACCCGTCCCGGCAGTCCTTCAAGTCCTCGACCAGGCGCAGCGCCTCCTGGCCGGAGAGGGCGTCGTGGGCCTTGACCGCGGCCTTGCAGGCGATGCCGGCCACCGCGTGGCGCTGGACGGCCTCGGCCGCGGCCATGGGATCGTGGAGCGAGTCGATGACGCGGTGCACCAGGTCCTTGAGGTCGGCCTGCTTATGGAACAAGGCGGGCACGGCCAGGCAGCGCAGGCCGCGCTTGCCGAACGGCTCGAGGGCGAAGCCCAGCTGCTCCAGGCGCTCCCGCTGGGAGAGGACCTTCTGCGCCGCCGAGGCGGGCAGTTCCACGATCATGGGCAGCATCAGTTTCTGCGACCGGGCGCGGCCGTCCGCGATCTCGGCGAGGTATTTTTCAAAAAGGATACGTTCCGCCGCGGCGTGCTGGTCAAGGATGAAGAGCCCGCCCGCGGCCTCGAAGACCAGGTAGGCGCGCTCGATCTGGCCGAGATAGCGGAAAGGCGGCGTGAACCAGCGCGGCTGCCCCGGCGTGGCGGACAAGCCTTCGGCGGCGGGGCCGCGCAGATCCAGGACCGCCTGGGTCCGCGCCGGTTCCACGCGATAGGCCGGCGACGGCTCGCGCAGGAACGCCGGCGGCGCGCCGCGCGGCGGAGCCACGAGGCTGGCGGCGGGCTTGGACTTCAAGAGGGCGCCGGCCACGAGCCCGGAGACCACCTCGAATATCTCGCGATCGGAACGGAAGCGGATCTCGCGCTTGCCCGGGTGGACGTTGACGTCGAAGGTGTGCCCGGGCAGTTCCAGATGCCCCACGCAGACCGGATGGCGGGCCGAGGGCCGGTCCCGGAAGGCATGATAGAGGGCCTGCTGCAGGATGCGCGCCGAGACCGGCCTGCGGTTGACGAACCAATACTGGAAGTCGCGGGTCGCGACCATCTCGTCCAAGGGCGAGACGAAAAGGCTCAGGGACATCTCGGGCCGGTCCCCGGCGACGGCGAGCAGGCGGCCGGCGTTGGTCTCGCCCAGGACCTGCACGGCCCGGCGCCGGAGCTTCTCGGCCGGCGCGCCGGCCTCCGGGACGAAGCGCAGCACCAGGCGCCCCTCGGACTTGTACGTCAGGGCGACGTCCGGATTGGCCAGCGCCGCCTCTTCCACGACCGCGGCCAGGCGGCCGCGTTCGTAGGCGTCGGACTTGAGGAACTTGCGGCGCGCGGGCGTGTTGAAGAACAGGTCCTCGAGCTCCACGGAGGTCCCCGGCACGGCCGGGGCCGGAGACGAGTCCAGGATCTTGCCGGCCTCGGCGCGGATCTTCCAGCCCGAGGGCGCCGCGCGCTGGGCGCTGGTGATGCTCAGCCGGGCGACCGCGGCCGCGGCGTAGAGGGCCTCGCCCCGGAAGCCGAAGGTGGAAAGTTGGTCCAGATCCTCGAGTTCGGAGATCTTGCTCGTGGCGTGGCGCTCCAGGGCGAGCGCGCAATCCTCCGGGGACATGCCGCAGCCGTCGTCGACGACCCGGAGGGATCTGCGCCCCGCGCCCAAGCATTCGACGGTGATGCGTCGGGCTCCGGCGTCCAGGGCGTTCTCCAGAAACTCCTTGAGCGCGGAGGCGGGACGCTCGAGGACTTCGCCCGCGGCGATGCGGGCGGCGACCTCGGGGGTGAGCCGGTGGATGACGGACACTAGAGCTTTTTCTTCAAGGCCGCCAGGGCTTCCAGGGCCTCAAGCGGGGTCATGGCTTCCGGATTCAGCAGCCGCAGGGCGCGCAGCACCGGGTTCTCGTCAAAAAGGGGCAGCACGGGGTCCGCGGCCGCGGACCGTTCCGGGGCGCCGGCCAGGCGGCCGGAGGCGGCCTCGTTCTCCAGGCGGGCCAGGATCTCCTGGGCCCGGGCCAGCACCGAAGGCGGCAGGCCGGCCAGGGCCGCCACGTGGATGCCATAGGAACGATCGGCCGGGCCCGGCGAGATCTTGTGCAGGAACACCACCTCGGTGCGGCCCTGCGCGTTGGTCCACTCCTTGGCCTCTACGTTGGCGTTGCCCACGCCGGGCAGCAGGCGGGCCAGCTCGGTGAGCTCGAAATAGTGCGTGGCAAAGAGCGTCCGCGGGCCGCGCGGCCCGTCGGGGGCCGCGGCCTTGGCGTAGGCCCCATGAAGATGCTCAAGCACCGCCCAGGCAATGGAGATGCCGTCGAAGGTGGAGGTGCCCCGACCAACCTCGTCGAGGATGAGCAGGCTGCGCGAGGTCGCGGACTTGAGGATGTGCGCGGTCTCGTTCATCTCCACCATGAAGGTAGAGGCGCCCTGGGAGATGGCGTCCTGGGCGCCGATGCGGGTCAGGATGCGGTCCACCACTCCCACCCGGGCCGACTTGGCCGGGACAAAGGAGCCGATCTGAGCCAGCAAGGCGATGAGGGCGTTCTGGCGCAGGTAAGTGGACTTGCCCGACATGTTGGGCCCGGTCAGGACCATGATCTGGGGGTCTCTCGCGTTGAGGCAGAGGGAGTTGGGCACGAAGGTGCCGGCCGGCAGGACGGAGGCCAGGACCGGGTGGCGGCCATCGACGATCTCGAGGTCGTGGCTCAAGTCCACCTTGGGCTTGACGAGGTCGTTGAGGACGGCGCATTCGGCCAGGCCGTTGAAGACGTCAAGGTCCGCCAACAGGGCGCCCAGCCTCTGGATGAGGTCGTGCCGGGCCAGGGCGTCGGCGCGCAGGCGCTCGAAGAGGGAGGCCTCCAGGCGCAGCATCTTCTCCTCCGCCCCCAAGATCTTGTTCTCCAGCTCCTTGAGCTCCGGCGTGATGTAGCGCTCCGCGTTGCTCAGCGTCTGCTTGCGCAGGTAGCGCGCCGGGACCTTGTCCTTGTGGGCGTGGGTGATTTGGAAGTAATAGCCGAAGATGGAGTTGTACCCGGCCTTGAGCGAGGAGATGCCGGTGTCCGTGCGTTCCTGGTCTTCCAGGCGCGAGAGGAAGGCCTGGCTGTCCGAGCGCAGCAGCCGCAGCTCGTCGAGCTCCGCGTGGAAGCCGGCGCGGATGAAGCCGCCCTCGGAGATCCGGGCGGGCGGGTCGTCCGCCAGGGACCGGCCGAGCTCGTTGGCGCAGGCCTGCAGCGGCGCGGCGATCTCCTGGAGCTGGGCCGCCAATGTGGTCAGGCCAGGGGCCAGGGCGTGCTCCTGAAACCAGGCCTCCAAACCGGCAAGCTGGCCCAAGGAGCGGCGCAGGGCGCCCAGGTCGCGGGGCGTGGCCTGGCGGGTGCTCAGCCGGCTCACCACGCGCGGCAGGTCGGCGACCTCGTCCAGGACGGCCCCGAGCGACTCGCGCGCCGGGGGCTTGTCGAACATATCCTCCACGCAGTTCTGCCGAAGCTCGATCTCGGCCAGGTCGGTCGAAGGGTGCAGTATCCAGTACCGCAGCTTGCGGCCGCCCATGGCCGTGCGGCAGTGGTTCAGGAACCCCCAGAGGGTATGGCTCTTCTCCCCCGAGGGGGAGCTGGCGAGCTCCAAGGTCCGGATGGCGGTCTCGTCGAGCTGCATCTCGTTGCCGATCTCGCGGTAGGCCGGGGCGATGAGCTCGCGCAGATGGAACTGCGTGCGCGCGACATAGGCGCGGCAGCGCAGGGCGGCGCGCAGGGCCAGGTGGTGGTTGGCCCAGGCGGATTCCCGGCTCCACGCCGGAGGCGCCGCGCTTTCCGGCTTGAAGTCCTCGACCGTGAGGCAGGCAGGGGCAGGCAGGGCCGGCCGCAGGGATTCGACGGCGTCCGGCGCGCAGAGCACCTCGGCCGGCCGCACGCGGGCCAGCAGGTCCAGCAGTCGGCGATTACCACGGTCGTTCAAGGCCTGGGTGGCCCAAAACTCTCCGGTCGAGACGTCGATGCAGGCCGCGCCCCAGCCCACGATGTCGGCCTCGACCGCGACCAGGAAGTTGGCGGCCGTGGGCTCCAGGAGCTCGTCTTCGATGACGGTGCCGGGAGTCACGAGGCGGATGACGGCGCGCTGGACCAGCTTCTTGGTCGGGGAGGGGTCTTCCATCTGCTCGGCGATGGCGACCTTGCGCCCCGCCTTGAGCAGCTTGGCCACATAGCTCTTATGGCTATGATAGGGGACCCCGCACATGGCCACGCCCTGCCGCGCGGTGAGGACGAGGCCCAGAAGGGGCGCCGCGGCCCGGGCATCCGTGCCGAACATCTCGTAAAAGTCCCCTAGGCGGAAGAAGAGGATGGCCTCGGGATGGCACGCCTTGAGCTGCTCGTACTGGCGCATCACCGGGGTGTCCGGCAGGGCCTCCGTCGGAGCCATGCGGCTATTTTAGCAGATATTAGCGCGGCCCTTACGGCTGGGGAATGGTGCGCTGCATGAGGCGGCGCAGGTCGTCGGGGTCGAGCGAGCGCAGCATCGCCTCTTGGAAGGTGACTCGGTTCTGCCGGTAGAGGTCGGCCAGGGACTGGTTCATGGTCTGCATACCGAGTTTGCCCCCAGTCTGGATGGAGAGCTGGATCTGCTCCACCTTCTGCTCCCGGATGAGGTTGCGGATGGCAGGGGTCACGATGAGGACCTCAGTGGCCAGGACCCGCCCCGTGCCCGAGGAGTGGGGCAGCAGTTGCTGGCAGATGACGGCCTGTAGGACGAAGGAAAGCTGGACCCGCGTCTGGCCGAGCTGGTGCTGGGGGAAGACGTCGATGATGCGGTTGATGGTCTGAGCGCAGTCCGTGGTGTGCAGGGTGGCGAAGACCAGGTGGCCGGTCTCGGCGATGGTCAGCGCGGCGGAGATGGTGTCGAGGTCGCGCAGTTCCCCGATCAAGATCACGTTGGGGTCTTGGCGCAGGACGTGTTTCAACGAGGTCTGAAAGGACTCCGTGTCCTGGCCGACCTCGCGCTGGTTGATGAGGCACTTCTTGTGGCTGTGCACGTACTCGATGGGGTCCTCGATGGTGACCACGTGGGCGCTGCGGTTCTCGTTGATGTAGTCGATCATGCTGGCCAAGGTCGTGGACTTGCCGGAGCCGGTCGGCCCTACCACCAGCACCAAGCCCTTGGGGACCTTCATCACGTCGAAAATAACGCTGGGCAGGCCGATCTCCTCGAAAGTCTTGAACGTGGCCGGTATGGCCCGGATCGCCGCGCCCACGGCGCCGCGCTGGCGGAACACGTTCATGCGCAGGCGGCCGATGCCCTTGAGGGTGAAGGCCAGGTCGAGGTCATTGGTGGCCTCGAAGCGCTGGCGCTGGCTCTCGGTCAGCAGGGAAAAGACCAGGCTCTGGTTGACTTCGTGGGTAAGCTTCTCGAAAGAGGTGGGAACCAGCAAGCCGTCGATGCGCAGGGTTGGCGGCGCGCCGACCGTCATGTGCAGATCCGAGGCCCCCTTCTCGTGCATCAGGAGGAACAGCTCGCTCATCGATACCATGGGATTGGCCCAATGATACTAAAAAATCCGTTCAGGGATTCAGCTGGACCGTGTCGGAGCGGAAGGCGGGAGCCTCCTCCGCGGCCGGTGCGAGGTCGTGGTCCGAAGGCAGGGGCGCAAGCGGGACTTCCTGGGGCCGGACCGGCGCCGCGCGCTTGGGCGCGACCCGCTTCTTCTTGGGCTTGGCCGGCTTCGCGGCGGGGCGGCCGCCGCCGGCCAGGAGACGCTTGGCGGCCGGGTTATTTCCCTTGACGGTCTTGCGCGCCACGTCCGCCTCGAACAGATAGGTGATGGCCTCCCGTATCTTCTGGCCCGTGGGCTGCACGGTGTAGCGCACCAGATAGGTAGACTCGTCCACCGCGCCCGCGTCCCATTTCTCGGAATTTTCGCTGCCCGGGCTGGCCGCGAAGGAATACTGCAGCCAGGCCCCGATGCTGCCATGCTCGTCGTCAAGGGGAAAGTTCTTGACCAGATCGACAGCCGCTGGGCCATCGTCGCGGGCGACCGCGGCCACCGGGGCCGTCGAGGCCGTCGCGGTCTGGTTGGGAAGCTGGGCCGTTGTCGCCGCGGCAGCCGTGGAGGCGGCCGGTAGGGCTGCGGGGAGCGTCGTCGCGACCTGGGTGGAAGTCTGGAGGTCCGGCGCCGCCGGCAAAGCCGGCATGGACACGGGCTTGGTCCCGGCCGAAAGCACGTCGTCGGAAACCTCGCCGCCCATGGGGGATTGGCCCGGATTGATGTTCATGGCGTTGTTGAGGACCTTGGTGTCGCGGAACAAGAAGAACCACCCCGCCGTCACAAGGACGATCGCCGCGCCCGCTATGACGAAGAGGAATGTCTTGGAGCGGGGCTTGGGCGCGGGGCGGGGCTCAGTCGGGGCGGGCTGGGGCTTGGCCAGCATCTCCTGGGCATCCGGCGCGCCCATAGGAGCGCTGACAGGTCTCGGCGCGGCGGCCGGCACCGGGGGCGGATCCATGAAGAATCCCCTTTGGGCCGTGGCGGGCGCCGAGGTCACATGCATGCTCGGCGCCGCAGCGGTGGGCGGCGCGGGGACCGCCGCGGCCATGCCGGCCTGAGGGAGCGCGGGCGGCACGCTCACCGGCATGTCCCATTTATAAGGAGAGGTCGCTTCCGAATGACTGGGCGCCAGTTCTATCCTAGGCTGGAGCGCCTCTAGTGCCCGAGGCGCCGGCGCCGTAGGCGGCGGCACTATCGGCGGCCGGGCGGATTCCGGCATCGGCATCAGGATCGCTTCCGGGGCCGAGGCCGGACCGGCCGGGAGCGGCTCCCTGTGTATAGTAGGCAGGGACTTCGCGGCCGCGATCTTGACCACCCGGTGGGGCCGCCCTTTGGGTGGTGCGGCCTCGACGACGGGCAGGACCGGCTGGGCCGCCGCCGGCATGGTTTCCGGAGCGGCGGAGACCGCGGGAGCCGCCTCCTCCACAGGGGCCGAGGACTTTTCCAGCGCCGCTTTCCGGGCGGGCAACAGACTGATGTCGGGCAGCTTGGCCTGCACCGGCGCTTGCGCCGGTGCAGGTGCCGGCGCCGTTGCCGGCGCCGGCACGGTCGCGCTGGGACGTTCGGGCCCGCCCAGACGCTGGGTCAGGAGCCGTATCTGTTCGGATAGCTGCTTGAGCTGTTCCTGCGTGCTCCGCAGCTCCTGACGCACGGATTGGTCGCTCTCGGCGGATCCGGCCCCGGGATGCCGGGCGCCCGGAGAGAGGATGTCCGCGAGCCAGCCGTCATCGGCGTCCTCCCCGGAGACCGAAGAGGTCCGGAACATGAGGCGCTCCATCGCTCCGAAGTCCGGCTCCGAGACCGCGGTGCCGACCGCCGTTGCCGCGTCGCGCGCGCAGAGCGCGGCGAGTTCAGGGATCTCCTCGGCGCAGCGCCAGTCCGAGTCCGCGCGGCCTACGCTGGCCTCCGGGCAGACCAAGGTCTCCGGCCGCAGACCGCCCGCCAAGCCAAAATCCTCCTTGCTCAGCGGCCCCAGGATGTGGGAATCCTTATAGATCCAGTATTTCATGGCGGGAGACGCCCCTAGGGTATCCCGCCCGTGTTACAAATTCAATACGATGCTGAAGGGGGACGGCGGAAAAGGCCGGGCCCGGCGTCAAACCTCCCGGCTGGGCTCCTCTCCGAGGCTGCGGAAGTCGGCAACGGGCTCCATCATGTCCGGCAGGTTCTCCGCCGAACTCTGGCAGGCGATGCAGTAGCGGGCGAAAAGCAACGCGTCGAGACGCGCCTTGGGTATGGGCTTGCGGCAGGATTCACAGACGCCGTAGGTCCCCTTGTCGATCTTGCGCAGGGCCGCCTCGATGTGGTCCAAAGTCGTGCGCTCGTTGTCGGAAAGCTCGAAGAGGAGTTCCTTCTCGATGGATTGGCTGGCTTTGTCCGCGTCGTCGCCGGTGTCCTGCTCGGCGCTTTCCGCGAGCTGCTGCATGCGGACGGTCTTCAGGAGGTCGTCCCGCATTTCCAAGAGATTGCGTTTGATGCCGCCGAGCTTGGCCACAGGGATCGGGGCGGCCGCCTTGACGGCGGGTTTGCGCGTGGTGGTTTTTACCATCTTCTTTTTCATTTGTGTGCCCTCTTGATTCTCAAAATGACGGACCATAGTATATCGTTTGTCATCCCGCGCGCAAGGCCTAATTTGGGCCCAGGCTATGCCAGCCGCGCCGCGGTCTTGCGCAGGCGCGCGATCACCGTCTCGCGTCCCATGAGTTCGAGCATGAGGAAGAGGGTCGGCCCGTCGGTGCGGCCGGAGACTGCGGCGCGCAGGGGATGGAATACCTGGCCGGCCTTCAGCGCCCGCTCGGCGCAGAAGCGCCGGATGCATTCCTCCAGCGGCTTCTCCGTGAACGGCGCGAACGGCTCGAGCAGTCCCGCCAGTCCCTCCAAGACGGCTTTGGCCTCCGGGGCCGCGAGGACCTTGCGGGCCTTGTCCGTGGCCTCGGTCTCCCGATAGAAGAAGTCGGTGCGCGCGGGAACGTCGCTGAGCAGCTTAAACTTCTCGCGCTCCAGGGCCGCTAAAGACTCCAGGGCCGGCCCGGCCGGCTGCGGGATGAGCCCGGCCCTCTGCAAGAAAGGCTCGGCGCGCCGGACGATCTCCGCCGGCTCCAGAGCGCGCATATATTCGCCATTCATCCAGGAGAGCTTGGCCGGGTCGAAGGTGGCGGGGTTCTTCTGGCAGCCCGGCAGGTCGAAGGCACTGATGAGGTCCTCGGGCGTGAAGATCTGCCGCGAGTCGCTGGTGGCCCAGCCCAGCAGTGCCAGGTAATTGCGCAAGGCCTCGGGCAAGAAGCCCATGTCGCGGTATTCCAGGACCGAGGTGGCGCCGTGGCGCTTGGAGAGCTTGGTCCCGTCCGGGCCCATGATCATGGAGAGATGCGCAAATAGCGGCGGCTGCCAGCCCAGGGCCTCGTATATCCGGGCCTGCGCGGGCATGTTGGAGAGGTGCTCGTCGCCGCGTATGACATGGCTGATGCGCATGGCGTGGTCATCGCAGACGCAGGCGAAGTTGTAGGTGGGGCCTCCGGTCGTCTTCTGGATGACCAGGTCCTGCTGCAGCTTGTTCTCGAAACGGACCTGGCCGCGGATGAGGTCGTCCACCACGGTCTCGCCCTCGTCGGGCATGATGAAGCGCACCGCGGGCTTGCGGCCTGCGGCCTCATGCTCCCGGCGCTTGGCCTCGGTCAGCCGACGGCAGGGGTCCTCGGGCCGGGGCTCACCTTTCTCCTTGGCCGCCTGGCGCACCACCTCCGTCTCTTCCCTGGTGCAATAGCAGGGATAAGCCTTGCCTTCTTGCAGGAGCTTGCGCACCTGCTCCTGGTAGAGCGGCAGGCGCCGCATCTGGTAGTAGGAGCCAAAGTCCCCTTGCTCGCGCTCCAGATCGAGCGGGCCCTCGTCCCAGTCCAGGCCCAGCCAGCGGATGGAATCCAGGATGGCGGTGACGGAATCGACCGTGGAGCGCACCTCGTCGGTGTCCTCGATGCGCAGCACGAATCGGCCGCCGTGGTGGCGGGCGAAGAGCCAGTTGTAGAGGGTGGTCCGGACCCCGCCAATGTGCAGGAAGCCGGTCGGAGAAGGGGCGAAACGGGTGCGGATCTCGGGGGTATCGTTCATGGGGCTGAGCTCTCCAGTAGTTCTTGGGCATGCCGGCGGCTGGCCTCGGTGGCAGCCCGGCCGCCCAGCAGTTGGGCCACGGTCTCCAGGCGGCGGGCCCCTTCCAGGCGGTCCACGCGCACCGAGGTGCGGTCCGCCGCGGTTTCCTTGGATACATGCAGGTGGGTCGCGGCGAAGCAGGCGACCTGGGCCAGGTGCGTGACGCAAAGCACCTGGCGGGTCCGGCCCAGCCGGGCCAGCCTTTGGCCGACGCAGCGGGCTACGGCGCCGCCGATGCCGGCGTCTATCTCGTCGAAGACCAGGACCGGCACGCCATCCTTGCCGGCGCAGACCGTCTTCAGGGCCAGCATCACGCGCGAAAGTTCCCCGCCCGAGGCGATGGCGCGCAGGGGCTTGCAGGGCTCTCCCGGGTTGGGCGCGAGCAGGAACTCTACCTCGTCCGATCCGGCCGCGGTGAAGCGGTCCTCCTCGCAGGCCACGCTCACGTCGAGGCGCGCATGGGGCATGCCCAGAACCTTGAGCTCGTCCGAGAGCGCGGCCTCGAGCTTCTGGGCCGCGGCCGCGCGCAGGCGGTGCAAGCGGCCGCAGACGGCGGCGAGCTTGGCACGGGCCTCCGCGTCCGCGGCCTCCAGGTCCGCCAGGCGCTGCTGGGCGTTCTCCAACCGGTCGAGCTCGGCGGCGAGCTCCGCGCGCTTGGCCAGAACTTCGGCCACGCCGGCGCCGTATTTCTTCTTGAGCCGCGCGAGCTCGTCGAGACGGCCGAGCACGGCATCGAGCCGGGCCGGGTCCGAGCCGGCGCGGCGGCGCAGGCTGTCCAGACGGCGAGCCGCCTCGTCGACCGATATGCGGGCGGCCTCCAGCTCGTCGCGGTCTCCGCGCAGGGATTCGTCGAAAGCGGAGAGGTCCTCCAGGATGCGCACGGATTTCTGCAGGGCCGCCAGGGCGCAGCCCGGCGCGGCGTAAAGCAGACCGTAAGCAGTGTCCGCCAGGTTGCGTACGCGCTCGGCATTCTTGAGCAGGGGCAGGTCGGCCTGGAGCTCCTCCTCCTCCCCAAGCCGCGGCTTGGCCGCGTCGATCTCGGCGGCCTGGAAGCGGGCAAAATCCAGGCGCCGCTGCCGCTCTTCGTCGGAAAGGCGCGCGGCATCGAGCGCGGCCGCAGCCAAAGTCCAGCCGCGGTGCAGGGTCGCGATCTCCACGCGCTTCTTCTCCAGCCCAGCGTAAGCGTCCAGGGCCAGCAATTGCGCCGCCGGCTTCAAGAGCGCCTGGTGCTCGTGCTGGCCGTGGAAATCCACGAGGCCCTCGCCGAAAGCGGCCAGGGCCGCAGCCGAGGCCGCGACGCCGTTGATGCTGGCGCGGGTTTTTCCGAACTTATCGAGCTCGCGGCGCGCCGTCACCGGCCCGGAGGTGATCTTGAACTGGGCCCGGAGCTCCGGCGAGAAATCCTCGGCGTCGAATTCTCCTTCGACGGCCAGGCGCGCCGCGCCCTGGCGCACCCAGGAGGCCGCGGCGCGGCCGCCCAGGAGGAAGCCCAGGGCCTCGATGAGGATGGACTTGCCCGCCCCGGTCTCGCCCGTCAGCGCGTTGAGCCCCGCGCCGGGCGCTATGGAAAGCTCGGAGATGATGGCGAAATCGCGGACCGAGAGGGCCCTGAGCATGGACTCCTTAGGTGGAGCCCCAGCGCAGCTTACGGCGCAGGACCTCGAAGTAGGAGAGCCGCGGGTCCGAGACCAGGCGGAAGGGCTTTTCGTAGCGGACGACGCGCACCTCGTCGCCGACCTTCAGCGCGCAGTTGATCTGCCCGTCCAGGGAGACCAGCACGCGCGGCGCCTCGTCCGGGTGCCGGGTGGAGAGGCCGACCACGAAGGGGTTGGCCGAGGAGACGATGAGGGGCCGCTGGGTCAAGGTGTGAGGGCAGATGGGCGCGACCAGAAGGACATCGAGGCTGGGGTCCACGATGGGGCCGGAGGCGGCCAAAGCGTAGGCGGTGGAGCCGGTGGGGGTGGCGATGATGAGGCCGTCGCCGAAATAGTCGGCCACGAAGCGCGGGCCGGAGAGCGCCTTGAGCAGGATGGCCCGGGCCTGTTCGCCGCAGCGGATGACGCAGTCGTTCAAGGCCAGGTGGGGCCCGAAGATCCGCCGCCCCTTGCGCCGGACCTCGACCATGATCATCCAGCGATCCTCCATTAGGAAGCGGCCGTCGAGGAGCATCTTCCAGTCGCGGCGCAAGCCCGGCAGGTCGGTGCCGGAGAGGAATCCCAAATGCCCGAAGTTGACGCCCAGCAGAGGGATGGAATGGGGCGCCAGGACTCGGGCCGCGCGCAGCATGGTGCCGTCGCCTCCCAGGGCCACCGCCAAGTCGGCGTGGCGTACATCGCCGGCGCCGGCCGCGTCACGGCAGACCCGCACCCGCACGCCTTGGCCGCGCAGCCGGGCCACGATGTCCCGCATGATGCGCCGGGCCGCGGGCTTGGCGTCGTTGACGAAGGCGACCACGGAGCGGATCTTGCGCGGGGGTTTTTGAGGCATGGGGCTCAGCGTATCTCGGCCCGGCGACCGTCGCTGGCGACCTCGACGGCGCGGACCTTCAGACGCCCCGGGATTATACTATATTGGGCCTCGCCCCTCAGGACGCGGGGCCCTTCCGGCCCACCGAATTCAAAACGGACTTCCCCGTCGTTAAAGCTCCACGGCGCCATGACTTGGCGCTCCTGCCGCCAAGCCAGGCCACGCCGCAGGCGGGCCTCGGCGCGAGCCGGCCAGGGTTTGGTCAGGATCACTTGGTCCAAGGTCTTTATTCCTTGGCAGCGCAGGGCCTTGAGCACGGCCGAGACCTTTGTTCCGGGATCGACCAGCCATACCCGCCCGTCCGCGAAAGTCACCACCGCGGGATGTGCCGGCGGCAGGCGCAGGAGCAGGACGCGGACGGAAGGCGCGGCCCAGCGTCCGGCCAAAGCGGTGCTGGTCCACAGGCACAGCCCGGCAGCGGCCAAGGCCAGCGCGGCCCGCCTGCGCGGCAGGACCAACAGGGCAAAGACAAGCAGATAGTAAATCAGCAGGGCATGGGAACTCATCGGCGGCAGGTCCATGGCAGCGCAGGGCAGGCCGGCAAAGAATCGGCAGGCTCCCACGAAACCGCGCGCCAGCAGGCCCAAGGCCCGCGCCGAACAGGGGGCCGAAGCCGGGACCAGCAAGGCCGCCAGCCAGGCCGCGAGGCCGCAGGCCATCATCAGACCGGAGGCCGGGACCAGCACGATGTTGGCCAAGACTCCGGCCAGCGAGCCCCGGCCAAAGGTATTAGCAAAGAGAGGCCAGAGCATGACCTGGACCAATACGCTGACCGCGGCCGCGCCGGCCAGGCCCCGCAACCAGCGGGGCAGGCCGGGCGCCGCGGCCTGAAGCCGAGGCATCGCGATGACCAGGCCGATGACCGCAGCATAGGTCATCTGGAAGCCGGCGCTGAAGAGCTCGCGCGGCTCCCAGAGTAAGGTCAGCAGAGCCGCCAAGGTGATGGCCTGAAATGATCCGGAGTCCCGGCCCAATATCCGGCAGAGCCCCAGCGCCGCTCCAGCCCAAAGAGCCCTGGTGTATGGGGCTTCGGCGCCCACCATCAAGGTGTAGAATCCGCCGGCTGTTACAGCAAGAATAAGCCTTGGGATAGGGCGCAGTCCTAGCAATGTGGCCAATAAGACCACGCCTAGCATGACGAATGCGACCTTAGCTCCCGAAGGCACCAGGATATGCATGGCCCCGGCGTCCTGCACGGAACGATTCCACTCCCGACGCAGGGGGCCCTTGAAGCCCATTGTGAGGCCAGAAAGTACACACGCTTCATCCTTTGGCAATACTCTCTCGAAAAAACCTTGCCATGACTGTCTGGCTCCTTCGGCCCAAGCCTTGGGTAGCCAGAGCAGGGGGGCCGGCCCAAGTATCTTCACGGACTCGGCCTTAAGTATCCAGGATGCCCCGCGGTCGTCCATAAACGCCTTTTCATCGAATTCTCCAGGATTGCGGGCGCGCCTGGGCAGGCGCAGGAGGCCTTCCAATTCGACCGTCATGCCGGGCCGCAGGGACCGCCAATCAGAGTCGCGCGGCAGATAAACCAGAAGCTTCTGCTTGAACGGCCGGCCTAACAGGGTCTTCGCCCGCACGAAGACCTTTTGCCCGCGGAAGTCCTCCTTGCGGGGAGAGACGACGCGGCCCTGGATCAAAACCCCGGCTAGGCGGTTGAATCGTCGCAGTTCCTCCGGCGGGTCTGCTTTAAAATAGCCACGACAATGCAGGACAGCCAGAATGCAGATATAGACGACCAGGACCACGGACAGCGGCCGGCGCAGGTAGTTTAGAGGCACACAAGTATACGAACGAAAGGATAAAAAGTTCCGTTTCTAATTGCTATCCTTTGCCCATGTCTTTCTGGCAGGGCCTGGCCCGCACCAAATCCGTAGACTCCCTCATCCATGAGTCCGAGGTCCGCGGCCACAAGCTGAGCCGCGTCCTAGGCCCCCTGGACGTCACCATGGTGGGCATCGGTGCAATCATCGGCGCCGGCATATTCGCCATGATCGGCGAAGCCGCGGTCGGGGCTTCCAGCGGCTATCCAGCCGGCCCGGCGTTGGTCATCTCATTCATCATCACAGGCATCGCTTGTGGCTTCACGGCCTTGTGCTACGCCGAGCTTTCGGCCATGGTGCCCATCTCGGGCAGCGCTTATACCTACTCCTACGCCACCATGGGAGAGCTGGTGGCCTGGATCATCGGCTGGGACCTTATCCTAGAATACGCCATCGGCAACGTGGCCTGCGCCATCTCGTGGTCCAGCTACTTCAACAACCTCCTGCATAGCGTCTTCAACCTGGACATCCCTATCTGGCTGAGGATCGACTACCGCAGCTTCCTCCAGAAGGGTTTTCACCTCGCCAGCGTCCCGCATTTCCTGGGAATCCCAATCATATTCAATCTGCCGGCCGTCCTCATCGTTGCGGCCTTGACCTGCCTCCTGATCGTGGGGATTAAGGAAAGCGCGCGATTCAACTCGGTTATGGTTCTGTTCAAGCTCGCCATCTTGGCTGTTTTTGTCGCGGCCGGGATACATTATTTCCACCCCGGGAACTGGGTGCCGTTTGCGCCCGGAGGCTGGCGCGGCATCCAGGTGGGAGCGGCGACGATCTTCTTCGCCTACATCGGCTTCGACGCAGTCTCCACCGTGGCCGAGGAGACCAAGGACCCCAAACGCGACATGCCCATCGGCATTTTGGGCTCCCTAGCCGCCTGCACCATCATCTACATTTTGGTGACCGTGGCCTTGACCGGCATGATACCCATGGCCACCTTGCGCGAGAACGTCTCCGAGCCTCTGACCGCGGGCCTGGCCTATAACCACGCTCCTTCCTGGCTCGTGGGACTGATCTCCTTGGGCGCGGTCATCGCCAACACCGCGGTACTGCTGGTATTCCAAATGGGACAGCCCCGCATCTTCTTCGCCATGAGCCGCGACGGCCTTCTCCCCCCCTATTTCGGGAGGGTACACAAGCGCTTCAAGACCCCGCATGTGACCACCATCTGGACCGGCGTGGCCGTGGGCACGCTGGCCGCGTTCTGCAACCTTGATGAGATGGCCAACCTTTGTAACATCGGAACCCTCTTCGCCTTCATCTTGGTCTGCGCCGGCGTCATTATCCTGCGCATCAAAGACCCGCACCGGCACCGGCCCTTCCAAGCGCCCGGCGGCCTGCTGACCCCAATCCTCGGCATCTGCTTCTGTGCCTACCTCATGCTGGGCCTGGGCGGGCTTAGCTGGATACGCTTCGGCGTCTGGCTGGTGGTGGGGCTGGCGATCTATTTGCTCTACGGTTCCAAGAAGTCCGTTCTCCGAAGCACTCACCTGCCGCACTTGGGCTAAGACCTTCCCATGGGACATGTAGCGGCCAAGGACGTTTACAGGGAACTGGGCGCCAAAATCGACAGCCTGTCCTGCCGCGCGCCTTACAACGCAACCTTGCGCGCCATCCTCAAGGAGCTTTACACCGAAGAGGAAGCGGATTTGGTCGTCCGCATGCCGGCCGGGCTTTCCAACCTTGAAAAGCTGGAGCAAACCACCAGCATCGGGCGAGAGAAGCTAAAGGCACTACTGGAATCAGCGACCTCCAAGGGCTTGATCCTGGACCTGTGGGTCAAGGACGAGTTCCGCTACACGCCTTCGCCTTTCGTCATCGGCATATTCGAGTTCACCTTTATGCGCACTCGGGGCCAGCTCAACACCAAGGAGTGGGCCAAGCTCTTCCACGAGTACATGGATGAAGGGCCTTTCTGGAGCGCGAACCTGGGCAATGGGGAGAAGGTCGCCATCCTGCGCACCGTGGCCCGGGATGAGGCTTTGCCCGTTGAGGGGCATCTTGAGATTTTTGACTACGAGAGGGCGTCCAACTTCATCGAGCAATCCGAGCGGTGCGCCGTGGGCATCTGCGCCTGCCGCCACGAGAAGCTGCACCTGGGCATCAAGGCCTGCAAGGTGCCTCTGGAGACCTGCACCTCTTTCGGCCGGGCGGCGGATTATCTTATCCGGCACGGCTTGGCCCGTGAGATCGGCAAGGCGGAGATGCGCGAGCTTTTCGCGGCGTCGCGAGAATTCGGTTTGGTGTTGTGCGCGGACAACGTGCAAAACAGGGTGTCCTATGTGTGCCATTGCTGCAAGTGCTGTTGTTCGGCTTTAGCAGGAATCACCAGGCACGGTTATGCGAACGCGGTGGTGACGTCGGGTTTTTTGGCGAAGGAGGATGGCGAGAAATGCAACGGCTGCGGGGTGTGCGTCAAGGTTTGCCCGGTCAATGCAATCAAGCTGGAAAATAGAAAGGCCGGAGTCGACACGGGGGCTTGCCTGGGCTGCGGCGTCTGCGTGGTGAAGTGCAGCCGCAATGCCTTGCGGTTGGATCGGCGGCAGAGGAGGGTCATCCCGCCGGAGGACCTTTTTGAGAAGATAATCCTTCAGGGCCTAGAGAAGGGGACCTTGGGCGGCCAGCTTTTCGATGATCCGCGCAGCGGAGCGCAGCGGTTCTTGAGGGCGTTCGTGGGTGGTTTTTTGCGGCTCGACCCGGTACGAAAGGCGCTGGCCTCGGATGCGTTGCGCTCGGGGTTCTTGAGGGCGGTCAAGGCCGGGGTGCGGATGAAGGGGATGGAGGAGTTGCTGGAGTTGTGACGTCGACTCCGCGCCTGCGGTACGGGAACTTTTCCATCCCAACGTCGTATGTAGAGAAGGGACCCCCGCCATGAACAATCAAATTGAGACAGGATTCATCATAACTTGCACCCCTGGGCAGAAATCCTAAGGTCCCAATTTGGAACCTTAGGATTTTACACGGTCGGCAGAATGGGGAACCATCTCGTAAATCCAGGGGGTATGTCCATGGAAGTTATGATCAAGGCAGACGTCATCAAACATCGCATCTTGCTGATCCGCAGCCAGCATGTAATCCTGGATTATGATTTGTCCAAACTCTACGGAGTGCCCACGAAGATGCTGAATAAGGCGGTCCCTCGGAACATTGAACGGTTCCCGGCGGACTTCATGTTTCAGTTGAGCAAGGCAGAACATGAAATCCTAAGGTGCAAAATTGGCACCTTAGGATGGGGCACGTACTCGAAGCATCTCCCTCGCGCCTTCACGGAAGAGGGCATCGCCATGCTCTCGGGACTGCTGCGCAGTGAGCGGGCGGTCAGGGTCAATATCGCGATCATGCGCGCATTCGTGCGGTTGCGACGCCTCGTGACAGAGGATCGAAGCCTCGCGGCCCTGGTCACCGAGCATGAGCGTAGGCTCGACGGTCATGACCAGGATATCGCCGTTATTGAAACCATCCCCCAGTTGCCATCGCCGGCGCCGACACCCGAGCCAAGACCTGTCGTCGGCTTCATCCCGCCTCCCCCAGGCAAGGGGAGGCGGTCCAAGCGAGTGTCCGCGCGGATCCCCAACGGAGGCTGGTAAGGCAACGGAAGTATCGGTAGGTGGGTCCAGTCTAAAGCGCGGCCCTAATTTGCGGCCGTGAGGTCTGCCGCCGCCCGCCGCGGATCATCCGAGTACTCGATCATGTAAAGGGCAGCTTTGATCTCCCCCGGAGTCTCCTTGTCAATCTCAGCAGCGCCCGGGTAAAAACTCCCCCCATTAAGCTCCGTGGTGAAAGCGTACATATGGTGCGCCGCATACGCCCAGTCCATGCAATCGCCCGTGGCAACATACATCACATTGGACTGCTGGGCCTTTAGGCCGGCCAGCTTGGCCATCGCGCCCGCCATCGCCTGGAAAGCCTTCAGGTCCGCGGCGTTCTCCACCGCCCCTTCCTTTCCGCCCCACGGATACATTATCAGCCCCGAGTAGCTGTGGAAGGAGTTGATGGTCTTGATATTTATCCGTGCATCCAGGAAATTCTTGAGGGCCATGGTCTCCGGCTCGGAGAAAGCGCTCGGGCCGTGGTACACGTCACTGTAAGTGTCGCCTGAGGAGCCCGCGCCTCCGAAGAAAGAGTCGCAGTTACGGTTCAAGTCCACCCCGATCTCTTTATCCGGGTTGATCCGCATGTTCTTGCGGTGCATCTGGTAGCGGCCCGTGGAGATATCGTACTCGGCGCCGTCCGGGTTGAGCATCGGGACGATGTAGATGTCGCGGGTTTCCAGCAGTTTGCGCACCGCCGGGTCGGCCCGGTGGGCGGCCAGGTACTCGGCGATCTTGATAGGCATCTCCACGCTTAGATGCTCACGGGCGTGGTGGTTGCCCACGATGAAAGCCCCGGGCTTCTTGCTCGGCGCCGTGCCGGACTCCGTGGTGTTAAAGCGCACCGCCCAGATATCGCGGCCCTGCCAGCCCTTGCCGATGGAGAAAAGGGAGACCATGTCCGGAGCGGCGCTGACCAATGCGTCGAGCGCGGCCTTCATGCGGTCGTAGTTATGGTAAACCTTATCCTGCGACGGAAAATCCTTGAGCAGCTTCTGCAATGACATCCGGTAAGTAACCTTGAAGCCCAAAGCCTGCAGCTTCTCGATGGTCTTGATGTGAGCGGTGCCGGCCACCTGGTCGGAGCCCTCCTCTTCGATGGCCATCCCGGCGGTGGCGATGGCGGTGCGGTCCTCGCGGGACGCAGCCTGCACCTTGATCCAGAAGCGCTCGGCCACGGGCTCGGCCGCGACCTCGGCGGCCACTGCGGGCAATTCTTCAACCTGAGCCGCTTTTTGGAGATCAGCCAGGGCCTGATTGGGAGTCTCCGAGGCGACTTTGGCTCCGGCGGGAATAGCGGCGAAGGCGGCCACGGCGAAAGCGAGCAAAAGTTTGAGCATAATGGTGTCCTTTTGATTCAGGGGAATCGACGTATTATAGCACAGGCGGGACGGCCAGAATGCGCACGAGGCTTGTCCAGCATGGAACTTTTTCTGCCCGGCGTCGTATACATAGCATGGTCAAGGGCTATTGACGGCATGGAAGTATCATGGTAAATTTATGGTAGAGACGTGGCACACTGGAGGTCCTACCATGACGACCGCAAGCCCGGGCATCTCCTCCAACATTCCCAAGCAGGACTACTTATCTCTATTCGAGGGAAGCCACCCGAAATTTCAGGATGTCATCAGCTTCATTGATTTCAAGAAGGACGACATCGCCAAGGCGACGGGGATTCCCATGGCGTCGATCCGCTATGACGCGAAAATGCCCGCGGACCTGGAGGCGCGGATCCGCGAGTGGGGCACCTTGCTCAACTTGGTGGCCGAGCACTTCGACGGGAGCCCCGACAAGACCGCGCTCTGGTTCACCATGCCCAACCCCATGCTGGGGGATATCGCTCCGCGCGACATGATCCGCTTCGGCCGCTTCCGGAAACTTCTCAAGTTCATCCTCAATTCCATCGACGAGAACCAAGCGTAGCGACCCGCCCATGGCCTGGTATCGTCCTCCCAAGAAGAAGCCCCCGCGGCGACGCTCGGATTTTTTCCTGCTGGACCGGTTCTCGGCCGAGGATATCCGGCGCAGGACGGCTTTCAAGGAGAATATCCTCAGATTCCATTGGGAGCATTACAGCGCCTTGGCCTTTGAGCGCGGCAAGATCGCGGACCAGTTGCGGGAAGCCCTCCTCCAAGCCGCCGGAGGGCCCTTCGAGTTCAAGCGCTGGCAGCGATTGGTCAAGTACAAGTACGCGCTCGAACCGCTCTCTGCCGCCGGGAGTTTGAAGGAGCCGGGCGGCAGGTTCAATATAGCGGACATCAATCCCCAGCAGTTCCCCCCTTTCCCCGCCCTCTATGTCGCGCAGGATAAGGAGACCGCCCTGGCCGAAACCTTGGGCCAACGTGAAGCGGCAGGGGGCAGGCTGTCGGCCTCGGACCTCGCGCTGACCAAGAAGGCGTCCGTCAGCATCGTCTCGGTGAGCGGCCGGCTGGACTGCATCATCGACCTCCATCATCTCGGCAGCTTGCAACCGTTCTTGGACCTCATCAAGGACTTCCCGGTTCCGGGCCATTTGATCAAGATCGCCAAGGAGATGGGAATCGAGCCGCCCAGACTGTCGGCACGGTGGGTGAACTCGAAACAGCCTTACTTGGCCCCAAGTGGCGCGCCATGCCCATGCAGTTCGACGTGCCCGCATTCTGCCAGATATTCGGCCAGCTCGTGGCCAAGGCTGGGATCGAGGGCATCCTCTATCCGTCGCGGCTGACCGGGATGAAATGCCTGGCCATCCTCCCCGACGCTTTCGAGGATGATTCCTTCGTTGAGCTGGATGACCGGGCGCCGGCCGGCACCAAGGTCGTTAGGTTGGATGCAAGCAGCCCGCCGAAGAATTAGCTTTTAAGGGTCTTCTCCAAAGCGAGTGGGTGATTTTCACCTGAAATCATATCGGATCGAGCATGCAGGTGAGGACCTTGAGGCGCAGGTACCCCTCGTCGCGTAGGCCGTAGCTGCGCCGCTGGATGACGCGGATCTTGTTGTTC
>CAIRTQ010000056.1 GCA_903881545.1 uncultured Elusimicrobia bacterium | reverse complement strand
TCCCGGCAACAATGAAACGAGCTGGTGCAAGACCGTGTTATAATGTGCCAAGGGGAATCCTCCGTCGTAGAATGTTTCCTGAACAGCTTCATTCTACAATTGGCGAAGGGTTCCCTGTCGTTTTTCCCCGGACAGGAGTGGCATTTTTGCTACTATCACGACTGCGCGACGCCCGATATCGAACGCGCGCATGAGATTAAATTGGGATATAAAAGAAAAATAGCGCCGATCCTGGAATGCCCCTTCCAGCCGGGCGAGAAATGCCGCACCTGCGAGTGCAAAAGGCGTTGCTTCTTCAATTTTCTATCGCCGGAATCACTGAAGCGCTTCCGCAGCCAGCGCCTCATGCGGCGCTACAAGGCCCATCACTTCATCTTTCAAGAAGGAGACCAGCCGCAGGGCCTCTTCATCCTCTGCGTCGGCGACGTCAAGATGTCCAAGGCCGACGACCGCGGCCGCGAGCTGGCCTTGCTCTACCTCTCCTGCGGCGATCTCGTGGGCGAGGTATCCTTCTTTGGCGGCGAGCCGTACTGCGCCTCCGCCGAGACCATGCGGGAGAGCGTCGTCTGCTTCCTGCCGCGCGAACTCGTGGACTACATCAACGAGCATGAACCCGAATTCTCGCGGCGCCTTCTGCGCCGAGTCAGCCGCTTCGTGTGCAAATCCATGGACCGCTCCTTCGGCTTCGCCTTCCGGGGCGCCGAAGCGCGTCTGGCGGCCTTCCTGCTCTCGCTTAAAGCCCCGCAGGGCGAGGCGGTCGCCCTGTCCTGCCACGGACAATATGACTACAGCCGCCGCGAGATCGCCCAGAACCTGGGTCTTTCCCCCGAGACCGTGATTCGGACCTTGTCCTCCTTCCAGAAGCGCGGGCTGATCCGGATTTTGGGCAAATCCGTGGAAGTCCGCGACCACGCCGCACTCGAGAACGCCGCCGCTGAACGCTGAGCCCCGCCGCCTCATGCGCCAAGTCATATCTTCGGGATGTCCCGCGTCATTGCCGACCCCTCTGCCGCGGCCTATACTGGATACTCTTATGAAGGGGAAGTATTTCTTAGCCGCTGCGGCGCTGCTGGCCTGGGCCGGCGCCCCGGTTCTGGCCGCGGACGATTCGTGCTTGGCTTGCCACGCCAACAAGGCGATGACGGCTCCCCAGATGCCCGCGGTCCGGTTCCAGAAGTCTGTGCACAAGGACCTTGGCTGTGCCGCCTGCCACGCCGGCAAGGACGACTACCCTCACGACCCCAAAGCCCCGAAAGTCTCCTGTGACGCATGCCATCAGAAGAGCGCCGACGCCATCCGAGCCTCGGACCACGGCAAACTTCTGCTCAAGACCAAACCGGGGGCGGCCCTGTGCGCGACCTGCCACGGGCCGGCCCACGAATTGCGCCCGGTCCAGAACCCCGCCTCGCCGGTCCACCATGCCAACATACCGGCCACCTGCAACCGATGCCACCAGAAGCTCGACTTCCAGGCCAAGTTTGGATTGGAACCGTTCGCCACCTACTCCCGAACCGTACACGGCCGCGCCATCCTGGAGCGCAAGGATTCGAAAGCGGCGGTCTGCACGGACTGCCATGGAGCGCACGACCTCGACTTCTCCCGCAACTCGCTGAGCCAGGCATACAAGTTCAACATCCCCAAGACCTGCGGCCGCTGCCACGCCGAAGCCCTGGCCGCGTACTCCCGCTCCATCCACGCGCTCAAGGCCCGGGCCGGGATCCGAGAGGCGCCGGTCTGCACGGACTGCCACGGCGAACACAACATCACGGCCCACCAAGAGGCGGGCTCCATGGTCTATACGGGCTCCATCGTCAAGACCTGTAGCGCCTGCCACGGCTCGGAGCGCCTCATCGCCAAGTTCGGCATGCCGCTGGATCCCAGCCGGACCTATCTGGACAGCTACCACGGCGTGGCCTTCGTGGCCGGCAACCTGGCCTCGGCCAACTGCGCCTCCTGCCACCGCTACCACGATGTCCTGCCCTCCTCCGACCCGGCCTCCTCGGTCAATCCCGCCAGCCTGAAGAAGACCTGCGGCGCCTGCCACCGCCGCGCCGGAGAACTGCTCCACCTGGGCAAGGTCCACATGACCTTCTCCACCACCGCGCACGATATCCGCGAGACCGTGCGGCAACTGGTGCGCCGGTTCTACCTGCTCATCATCGTGCTGACCATCGGCGGCATGCTTCTGCACAACTTCCTGGACTACAAGCGCAAGCTCGTCTACGGGCCGAACCACCTGCACAACCCCCACGAGCTGCGCCTCAGCCGCAACGAGCGCATACAGCACCTGGTGCTCCTGGCCTCATTTATGGGACTGGGCTACACCGGCTTCTGCCATACCTATCCCGAGGCGATGTGGACCCGTGCCCTGTTCCAGGGCGCGGCGGGCGCGGCCTGGCGCGCCTTCCTGCACCGGTTCTTCGCTTTGACTTTCATCTGCCTGGCCGCCTATCACTTCTATTGGGTCGCCGCCACCACGGAAGGCCGCCGGGAGATCAAGTCCATGTCCCCGCGCTGGCGCGACCTGCTGGACTTCCTGCAGCTGCAGCGCTACAATCTCCTGCATCGCGGCGGCCCGCCCAGATTCGACCGATTCAACTACATCGAAAAAGCCGAGTACTGGGCCCTGATCTGGGGCAGCGGAGTCATGGTGGGGACCGGCTGCGTGGCGTGGTTCCGCGAGCTATCGCTCCGGTTCCTGTCCAAATGGTTCATCGACCTATGCCTGCTGATACACTACATGGAGGCGGTCCTGGCCTGCCTGGCCATCCTGATTTGGCATCTCTACTGGACCATCTTCGACCCGGAGGTCTACCCCATGAGCTGGGCCTGGATCACGGGCCGGATTAGCGCGCGGCACCAGCAGCGCAAACCCGGTACGCAGGAGCAGGACGGACCACCGCACCATGACCCCGTATAATAAGGATAGCGGCGGCGCGCTTACGGCCGGAGCGGAACTGTTGGCCTCGCCGCGGCTCCTGTACTGGCTCCTGGGCTCCCTCGTCATCCTCTGCGCGACCGGCACCATCATTCCCCAGGGCGAAAGCGTAGCCTGGTACACCGGCCGCTTCGGAGCCTGGGCTGGGCTGCTGCTGCGTCTCAGGCTCACAGACGTCTATCATTCCGGACCGTTCACGGCCTTGCTGGGCGCTCTGGGCCTCAATCTGGCCCTATGCACCTGGCGGCGTCAAGTCCATATGCGGCTGCGGCCGGATGTGCTCTTGACCCATCTCGCGATCCTGGCGGTGCTTTCCGGCGGCATGCTCAGCGCACTCCGGGGCCGGCGCGGCAGCTTGCCTCTCACCGTAGGCCAGACCACGGACTGGGCCGAGGGGACGCGCCGCTTCCGCCTGCCCTTCGCCGTCAAGCTTGAGGATTTCCACCTCGACCTTTATGACTCCGGCCGGCACAGGCTCACGGTCACCAGCCGGCAAGAAAGCTGGAACGAGACCGCCGAAGTCCGGCCGGGCCAGACCACCGCCTTCCACGGCGGGGCGCTGAAGGTGGTGGCGCTGGATTACTACCCGGATTTTGCTCTTGGATCGAAGGGACCGGCCACGCGGTCCTCCGAACCCAACAATCCCGCCCTGCGCTTGGCGCTAACGGACGCGCAGGGCATCGAGAAGCACTGGGCTTTCGCCCGCTTCCCCGGATTCCACTCAGATCCCAAGAGCCGTTACATCGTGGCCTACGAGCTGATCCCTGGCCGGATCAAGCAGTTCCGCAGCGAGGTCTCCTTAATCGAAGGCGGCTGGGTCTCGACGCGGCGGAGCATCGCGGTAAACAAGCCCTTGCGCTGGAAGGGCTTTACCCTTTACCAAGCCGGCTACGACCCGGAAAACCCGAATTACTCCAACGTCCTGGTCAGCCATGATCCCGGCGTGCCGGTGGTCTACGCAGGCTTCCTGCTGCTGACGGCAGGGCTGGCCTGGACCTTCCTGCTCGCTTTAAGGAGGCCCACATAATGAACACGACGGCCCTTAACCTCGCCTTTGCCTGCTATCTGGCGGCCCTGCTGGCCTATGCCGCAGCGTTCCTCTTCGCGCGGCCTGCTCTGCGCAAGGGGGGCCATGCGGCTCTGGCCGCGGCTTGGCTGATGCAGGCCGCCTTCCTCGCCTTGCGCTGGCATAGTGCGGGACACGCGCCCCTGGCGAACCAATTCGAATCCTTGGTCAGCATGTCCTGGGGCATCACCGGGCTCTGCTTCTGCCTCTGGCGCCTCGCACCCGGAACCTGGCTGGGCCCCGCGACCGCAGCCTTTAGCCTGGCCCTGCTGGGGGTCTGCGCCTTGCTCGATTCCACCATCGCCCCTCTGGTGCCCGCCCTGCAGTCCAACTGGCTGCTCCTGCATGTGAGCGTCATCATGCTGGCCTATGCCGCCTTGGCCCTCTCTTTCCTGGCCTCCGCGGTCCATCTCACGGCCTACCGAGGCCGCCCCGACCATGAGGCCGCCATGGCATTGGACCGCTTCAACACGCGCGCCATGGGCCTGGGCTATCTCCTGCTGACCGCGGGCATCGCACTGGGCGCGGTCTGGGCCAACGAGGCCTGGGGCTCTTATTGGTCCTGGGATCCCAAGGAGACCTGGTCGCTCATCACATGGCTGGTCTACACATCGGCCATCCACCTGCGGCGGACCCATCACTGGCGCGGCCAGCGCATGGCCTGGTTCTCCGTCCTGGGCTTCGCCTTCGTGCTCTTCACTTACTTCGGCGTGAACTACCTGATGAGCAGCCTGCATTCCTACGCCGGCTGAGCCCAGGCCAGGACATGACGAAAATCATCCTTTAGTGGCGGCATCCAACCTAGCGGATGCGCGCTTATGTTATTATAATCGCATATACATTCCACTTTATTTAAAAGGGGACATGACTGATGAGGACTCCTAATTTTCTGTTCATTCTAGCGGCGGGCTTCCTGGGTGCCGCATCCGCGTTCGGCGCCGAGACTTCGGCTCCGGTACTGTCCAGCGGAACGGCGGCGGCTCCGGTCGCGGCCTCGACCCCGGCGGCGGCGCTTCCCTCCGAGCCGGCCGCGCCTTCGGATACGGTCGCCACTGAGGTCGGCGCCGCGGTCTGCCTCTCCTGCCACGCCGACAGGGCCGAGTCATTCAAAAAATCCTGGCACGGCCGCAAGATGCCCGCGGTCAAGAACATCTCCTTTGATAATACCTGCGAGTCCTGCCATGGGCCCGGCTCACGGCACGCGGCCGCGGCCGGAGACAGAGCCAACCCCGGCTTTGCCACGACCAAGATCACGGTCGCGACCAACGAGCGCTGCCTGTCCTGCCACAAACAACGCGACATCATGAATTGGAAAGTGAGCACGCACAACCAGCAGGGCTTGGCCTGCGCCAAGTGCCACAAGGTCCACGAAACCGAGGGCCCGCCCAAGCCTACCAACGAGGTCTGCCTGGACTGCCACAAGAAGAAGCGCATGGAGATCAACCTCCCCTCCCACCACCCCATCATCGAAGGCAAGGTGGCGTGCGCTGACTGCCACAACCCGCATGGCGGCGACTTCCGCAGCATCCGCGCGGAATCGGACCGGGAGCTATGCGTAAAATGCCACGCCGAGAAGGCAGGGCCCTTCGCGCAGGAGCATCCGCCCGTGGCCGAGGATTGCATGATCTGCCACAAGCCGCACGGCTCCATCAACGACAACCTGCTCAAGCAGAGCCAGCCCTTCCTGTGCATGACCTGCCACAAGATGCCCCATGTAGATAAGGCCGCCCAGGGCATCAACGCATACAATAAACCAACCAATGTGCTCATGCAGCGCGAGACCTGCACCAACTGCCACTTCAACATCCATGGCAACGACAACGGTCATTGGTTCGCCAGATAAACCTCAGGAGAAACGACGATGAAACGCGCCCTCATGACGGCACTGATGATATCCTTCATCGCCATCCTGGCCGGGGCAGACCGCGCCCTGGCCCAGGACGCCTCCGACCAAACGGGCCTTCCCTCGGTCATCACGACGGCTGAGGGCGAAGCCCGCTTCGTGCACCAAGCGCCCCAGGGGCCGACCCAGGCCTTTGTCCGCGAATACGACGGAAAGAGCTACAACATCGGCGAGTTCGATTTTCTGCTGCGCTCCGGCTGGGAGAAAGCCCTTCTGGACCTCAACGTCAAAGACCTCAACAGCGGCAACGACTCGGGCAGCCTGAATTTCTCCTTGGGTTCGTCCATCAACCTCAAGGGCGACTTCGATGTATTGACCCACCGCCTGCCCTTCATGCAGGACGGCATGGTCATCAACAACCAATGGACGCCCCTCAACAAATACGGATACGACATCCAACAGTCCACGGGCGCCACCGCGCAGGATGCCATCAAGCGGGACTTCCAGCAGCAGGAGATAACCCTCTCCCTGCCTGGCTCTCCCGAATACCGCTTCTTCGCGGGAAACTGGCTGCAGACCGAGCGCGGCAACCGGCCGGTGGTCGCGAATAACGTGGTCTATCAGGAGACCATCGACCGGTTCACCCGCGAGAATAACTTCGGTCTTGACCTGGACATCGGCCAGCATGGTCAGGCCTATTATGAGTTCGCCTTCCGCAAGGTGGACGACAAGACCGATTCCGCCCCGATCCCAGCCCCGCGGGCGGTCGCGCCTGCGGCGCCTCAGGACGTCACCACCCACAAGGTCGCCTTCCGTTACAATCCCACGCAGAGCCTTTCCCTGGCCGCCGCCCTCTCCACCCGGGAGCGCGACAACCTGTCCAACGGCCTCAAGCAGTACAACTACTCGGGAAACCTCTCGGCCTCCTACCGGCCCACGAAGGACCTCTCGTTCTCGACGCGGCTCTACGAGCACGCCACCCAGGTCAAGGATCAGTCCGTAGGGACATGGGACCCGAAAGCATCAAAGCAACAAGTGGCAGACATAAACTTCTTGTTCGTGAAGGCCGATATCGAAGCCCGCTACACCGGCATGCCCGGCCAGACCTGGACCGCGGCCTACAAGCCTGAGTACACCCATCGCGCCAACGCCCAGCTTTGGGCTGAAACCTTCGGCGCGGCCACCTATCAGAACAACGTCACCGTCGCGGCCGTGAACAGCCAGCTCAACGCCCCCGCCGGCGACGACACCAAGCACACCTTCCAGGGCGGCCTGACCTTGGCCCTGCCCTTGGACATGGAGCTCGACCTGAAGGAGCACTACCTCATGGCCAACCGGGCGGCCTATGAGAACTCCCCCACACTGAGTAACGACCAAAGCGCGGCACTGACCATCCCCCTGCCTCAGCGGTTGTTCTGGACGAGCAGCCTGGACAATTCCCGTAGCGAGAACCAGCGCTCCAACCTCACGGCCTTTAAGAGCCAGAGCAACACCGTCATGACCGGGCTTACCTGGAGCGCCCCTAAAGGCAAGGGCTCCTTGAATTTCAACTACGCCTACGAGCACGGCACGGATAGCATCAACGCCTGGTTCGGCGCTTCTGGCACCAATAAACCCATCAATTACCCCACGGCCCCGTACAAATACCAGAACAACGTGCTCAGCGCCAGCGCCACGGCCAAGCCGACCCAGAAGCTGACCCTGAATGGCGATGTCTCCTACACCGACTCTAACGGTGCCTTTCTGATCAGCCAGGTCTTTGACCCCTACTTCACTGGCACTGGGGTGGGCCAGACGGCGCAATCCCTCAACCCCACGGATGTGCGCATCTTGCGCTGGGGCCTCGGCGCGCGCTACATGCTGACCAAGTACCTCTCCGCGAGAGCCGACTTCAAGCAGGAGTCCTGGATCGACCGTTTCAACAGCGCCAACGACGGCCGAGACGACATCTTCAGTGTCGGCTTGAACGCCACCTTCTGATGGCTGTTACGGACCTGAAGGCCAAGGCGGGAAGATGTTATACTCCTCATATGTCAGCTGAAAGGCGGCACCCGAAAGCGGCCCCTCTGGCCCCCTGGGCCGACCTGGCGCTCGTAGGCCTGAGCCACCGGGAAGCGGGCGTGGCCATCCGGGAGCGGCTCGCGATCGCGCCCCAGGATATGCCCGCGGCCTACGCGGGACTCCGTCAGGCCGGCGCTGGCTCGGGCCTGGTTGTCCTCTCTACCTGCAACCGCCTGGAGATATACGTCAGCGCCCCGGACGCAGCGGCCGCCATGGCAGCCTTGCGCTCCTGGCTCATCCGCCGCTGTCCCGAATGCGCGGGACATCTCTTTGCCAAGCGGGGCGCGGACGCGGCGCGCCACCTCTTTCGCGTGGCGGCAGGGCTCGACTCCATCGTGGTCGGCGAGCATCAGATCCTGGGCCAGGTCAAAACCTTCTACCAGCTGGCCCAGCAGGCCGGACAGACCGACAAGCTCATCAACAAGCTCTTCCAGGCCGCCCTCGGCGCGGGCAAGCAGGTCCGCTCCAGCACCGGCATCGCCCAGGGCATCTGTAGCTGCGGCGGCGCGGCCGTGGCCATGGCCGAGAAGGTCCTGCCCTCCAGCAGCGCGGGCCGGCGCATCCTGCTGGTCGGGGCCGGCAAGATGGCTGAGACGGCCGCCCAGCACATGCTGGAAAGCCGGGGCTCCGCGCTCACCATCGCCAACCGCGACCTGGAGCGGGCCCAAATATTGGCCGCCCAATACGGGGCGCGCGCCGTAAGCCTCGACGAGGGCATGGCCGCCATCGCCGAAATGGACGTCATCATCGCCTCCACATCCTGCCCCCACTATATCGTCACCCAGGAGCGGCTCGCGACTTTGGTGCAGGCCCGTCACGGCCGGCCCCTGGTCGTCATAGACCTGGGAGTGCCCCGCAATGTGGACCCGGCCGCGGCGCAGATACCGGGCGTCCATCTCTACAACATAGACCATCTCGAAACCGTCATCGCCGAGACTTTGGCCAAGCGCCGCGGCGAGCTCCAGGCTGCCGAGGACATCGCAGCCGAACTGGCCCAGGAATTCTGCACGGCGCTGGCCCAAGAGCCGGCGCCCAAAGACAGGAGGATCAAATGTACAACCGCTTCATCTCTCTAGCCTGCTTGGCGGCCTTGGCCGCAGTCGTGGGCGCGGCCCCGGCCGCCGCGGACTCGAAAAACGGTAAGAAGATCTACGATGCCAAATGCTCCATGTGTCACGCCAAGGACGGCAAGGGCAACGCGGCCATGGCCAAGATGTTCCAGCTACCCTCAGGCGCTTTAAGCCTCGTCTCCACCGAAGCCCAAGCCCTGCCCGCGGGGGACTTCACCAAGATCACTCAAGACGGCAAGGGCAAGATGCCGGCGTTCAAGGACAAGCTACAGGACACTGATTTCACGGACATCTCCGCTTATGTCAGAGCCATGGCCAAGACTTCCGCCAAGCCCGCAGAATCCCCGACGGCCAAGGCCTACGCGGCCAAATGCGCCTCCTGCCACGGCAAGAACGGCAAGGGCAACGCGGCGCTGGCCAAGGGCCTGCAGATCGAGCCCGCGAGCCTAGACTTGACCGCGCCGTCCACCGCCGCCAAGAATGATGCGGAGCTCACGGCCGTGATGCTCAAAGGCTCGGGCAAGATGCCCGCCTATGAAGGCAAGCTCTCCGCCCCGGAGATTGCCGACCTGATCCGCTACACGCAGTCGCTGGCGGCGCCCAAGCCGGAAGCCAAGCCCGCCGCAGCCCAGTAATCAGCGGTCGCGGCGGACCTGCGCAGCGAGATCCCGCGCAAAAGCGTCGCGGCCATCCAGATTCCGACACATGGCGGTCTGGCGGACGGCCCGGCTGCCGTCCGGTTCGGAATAAAACACCGTCATCTCCACCTGCGTCAAGCGCGCTACGGCCCGGGCCCCCAAGGGCACCGAACACCCGCCCTCCATCTCTTGAAGGAAAGCCCGCTCGAATTCCACCTCCAGCCGGGTGGCGCGGTGATCCAGGCCAGCAAGCAGTCCCAAAACATCCCCCCGGTCCCCTCGCGCCTCCAAGGCGAGCGCGCCCTGGCCGGGAGCAGGCAGCAATATCGCCTCAGGAAGAGGCTCATGGGTGATGGACTCCAGGCCAAGACGCCTCAGCCCAGCGAGGGCCAGCACCAGTCCGTCGCAGAGCCCATCCTTGAGCTTGCGCAGTCTGGTATCCACGTTGCCGCGCATGGGCAGCATGACTAATCCTGGCTTGGCCGCGAGAAGCTGGACTTGACGACGCAAGGCAGAGGTTCCTATACGCGTACCATTGCCGGCCTGCGCCCAACACAGACCGTCGCGACCGATGAAAATATCCCGGGGGTCCTCCCTCTCAGGATAGGCCGCGATAAGAAGACCTGAACTGAGCTCGGCGGGCAAGTCCTTGGCACTATGTACGGCGAAATCCACCCGGCCTTCGGCCAAGGCATCCTCGATTTCCTTGACGAAGAGTCCCTTGGTTCCATCCGCCATTTGGCGGGCCTGCTGCGGGCTTTGGCCGGAGAAACGGTCGCCGCTGGTCGTGATGCGGACGGTTTCCACCTCAAGGCCCGGGTGCAGGCGGGCTAAGTCCGCGGCCACAGTCCCTGCCTGAGCCAAGGCCAGGGCCGAACCACGAGTCCCCATGCGCAATATCATAGCGTCATTGTATCAAAGGTTCCCGGACGTCGCGCCTTCCCTTGATCGCATTGAGCTTCACTCTCGCCTGCCGGCGCGCCTCCGCAGCCTCGACGCCCTTGCCTTCTGCTTCATAGACCGCTGCCAAACCGTCAAGAGCGCCGGCGGATAACCCTTCATCCCCATCCATCTTCAACGCTTCGATCGCCTCCAAATACAGCTCCTCCGCCTCCACCCACTGGCCCTGCGCCTGGTATATCTTTGCCAAAGCCTGGGCGGCCCTGCCCATACCCCAACGGACCGCTAAGGCGCTGCGCGCCGCAAGCATCCGGTGCAGCAGCGCTTGAGCCTGCAAACTGCGGCCCAGCTCCCCGTATAAATCTGCAAGCCGCGAAAGGACCTCTACGCTTTCATCATCGATCGGCACGCCGTCGTAGGCCTTGCCCAGCCGCTCCGCCAGGTCTTCGGCCTCCGGCTGGCGCCCATGCTCTGCATAGAACAGCCCCAGCTTGGCGGTCGCGAATCCCCACGCCGCGCGCGAGCAGCCCGGCCCAGGTTCGCAAGCCGCCACCGCCGCCTTGAAGGATTCCTCCGCCTGCGCGGGCTTATTCTGGGCGATGGACGCGTCACCCAGGGACCACAAAAAAATCGACCGCCACTCGGTGCCGCTAGCCGTCGCCAAGCCTTGGCGAAAAGTCGTCTCGGCCTCGGTGGACTTGCCTTGCTCATAAAGGATGCTCCCAAGCCGTTGCAAGGCGGAAGGATCGGCAGGCGGGTGCGCCTTCAGACGATCCACCTTCCTCCTATAGTAGGCCTCCTCTTCATGGGGATGCTTGCGCTCATCAAGGCCGCCTCCCGAATAATGATAGCCGAAAGGACTTGTGGTTCCCACCGTGATGGAGCTCTCGATTTCTCCTCCAAATTGCGCGAATGCCGCTTTGACCCGGTCCAGCCGGCCTAAACGAAGGAAGCATCCCCCCACCTCCACTGCGCGCCAGGCGTCCTCCGGCCTCCGCTTGAGCACATCCGCCATGATGCGCGCCGCCTTCTCGCATTGGTCCAGATGGGTGTATGCCAGCGCTAGTTCCCCCTTAATGCCGAAGTTGTCCGGCTGGAGAGCCGCAACCTGCTCCAGAACGGGCGCCGCCTCCGCGTATTTGCCCTCTGAACTCAGCAGCAGCCCCAATGCCGCAAGCGCCTCCGGCCTATCGGCGCCCAGGCCCGCCAACTTCCTCTCGACCGCGGCCAGCCCCGCCGCGTCTCCCACCGCTAGATAACGCTGGCCCAATTCCAAGAGGAGGCGCGCATCCCTGGGAGACAGGGCCTGCGCCTGCTCCAGC
>CAIRTQ010000055.1 GCA_903881545.1 uncultured Elusimicrobia bacterium | reverse complement strand
GACGAGGAGTACCTGCGCCTCAAAGTCCTCACCTGCATGCTCGATCCGATATGATTTCAGGTGAAAATCACCCACTCGCTTTGGAGAAGACCCAATATTATTGGTCTTGCACCGCCGGGATTCGGTTTTGCCAGGTGGGAGCCGTCCGAACGACGGGCGTGCTCAATCCTCGAGCTTAAAATTGATGACCTGCGGCAGCTTCACCGCCACCGGCCCGTTAGGACCGACCGCTGGCGAAAAGATCATGCGGCGGCCCACCTCCTTCGCCGCCTGATCGAAGGCCATCCCCCGCGAGTGTCCGATATCAACCGGGTTCACCCGGCCGTCAACACCGATATGCAGATAAACCAGAACTTGCCCCTCGCGGCCGGCGCGACGTTCGCTCTCCGGATAGAACCGCCGCATATTAGCCAGCAGTTCGTCGCGATTAAGGAGCCTCGGGTATTGCATGAGCCCGGAACCTCCAGACCCGGTGCCCCCAGGCACCCCATAGTCCGAGCCCTGACCAAAACCGCCAGTCTTGGCTGCGGTTCCGGACCCCTCGGGCGCCCCGCCCGGCGTGGGCGCGGGCTCCGGGAGCTTCGTAAGAACCTTGGTCTGCGGACCAGGCGTCACCCAATCCTTGGGCGGAGCCGGGACGGGGAGAACCGGCTTATGCGGCTCGACCGTCTCAGCCGGCTTGGGCAATCCCACCGCCGAAGGCATCAGCTTCTTCGGAGCGCCCAGCTTAGCAGGACTGCCGCCTAGAGGCGGAAGGCCGGTCAAATCCACCTCGACCGCGGGCGGCACCGCGGCCGGCTTATGGAATAGGCGGCCGCCGATCAAGAAGCACAGATGCAGGGCGAAGGATGCCCCCAGGCACTTCCAGAAAAGGTTCGGACCCGCCTTCCATCGCCCTAGCATAGTCGCGTCCCCGCCGCTATTGGGCTTTGACTTCGAGCCCGATCTTGCGCACGCCCGCGCCGCGCACCAAGTCAAGAATCCCCACGATCTCGCCGTACGGTATGGCGCGGTCGGCGCGCAGAGCCACCCGGACATCCTCTGAGACCGCCGTCATGGCCTTAAGCCTGGCGCCCAGATCGGCCGAGCTCATGCGCTTGCCGGAAAGGAAGATCTCCCGGTCGGCGTTGAAAAGAACCTGCAAAGCTTCGGTAGCCGCCTGCTCATGGTGCGCGGCCTTGGGCAGATCCACCTTCATGGCGCGGTTGTGGATAAGCGGCGCCGTAGCCATGAAAATGATGAGGACCACCAGCAGGATGTCCACCAGAGGGGTGACGTTGATGTTGGTGATGACGCCTTCGTCGCCCGCCAGGGAAGACATGCCCGCCCTACTCGCGCGGCGCGTGCTGCGCGCGCACCTGGGCCAGCAGGATGCGGCCGAAAGACTCGGTACGGGCCAGCAGGTCCTTGGCCTTGCTCGTAAGATAGTTGTAGCTCACCACGCAGGGGATGGCCACGAAGAGCCCCACGGCCGTGGCAATCAAGGCCTCGGAGAGGCCCTGCATGACCACCTCCGGTCCGGAGCCGCTGGCCGCCAAGTCATGGAACGACTTGATGACGCCCAGCACCGTGCCGAAGAGTCCGACAAAGGGCGCATTGTTGCCCAAGGTCCCCAGGATCAGGAGACGGCGCTCCAGGCCGCGCTTCTCGGAAAGGGTCGCCGCCACCAGATGATCCTCGACACCCGCGGCGCCATACTGCGCCTGGGCCAGACCCGCCTGCAGGATGCGCGCCGCAGCGCCAGGATGCCCCGCGATCAGCTTTTCCAGCTCCGGCAGGCCCTTGGTTCCAGACCCGCGGAGGAAAACCGCGTCCAAGTCCGCCAACGCGGATTCCTCTCGACGCAGCACGATGCTCCGCTCCACGATGACGGCCAGAGCTACGACCGAACAGAGCAGGAGCAGATAGATGACCCACTCGCCCCCAGTCAGAGCCACGCTCGCCAACATTTTCAGGTTCATATTATTGGGCGAACCGCTGGAGCTTGAGCAGCGCCGCGCACATCTCGGTGCGGACCATGGGGTGCTGTTCAAAGGCCAGCCACAACAGGATTTGACGGTACTCATCCGCGCCACCCATCTCGCCCAGGTAGTGGATGGACATGGCCCGCACGAGCCAATCCGTGTTCTGGGCCAGGCGCAGCAGGGTCTCGCGGCCGAAGATGTCTCCCATGCGCCACTGGCCCGCCGAGGCATAGATCTGCACCGGCACGGACATATCCATGCGCGCCATGTTGGCCACCTGGAACTGTGCCGACTGTTTGTTCATGACAAGCATGGATTCGAGCGCCCCAAAGCGCACCGTGATATTGTGATTGTTCGTCGCGTTCTGGAACAATGACAGATAGCGGAGATCGTGCGTATAAGCCAAGGCGGTCATGGCCGCGGCGCGCATTTGAGTATTGGTCCCCCTCTGGGCGGCCGCCTCCAGGGCGCTGGAGAGTTCCATGTCGGTGACGCCGGCCAGGCCCTCAGTCAGCAGGAAGCCCAGTTGGGAGTAACGAGTTTTGAGCTCGTACCCGGTCAAGGTCGAAATCCGGGCGAGGTTCCCCAATGAGGCGTCCAGGGCCGCCTGGGAGTCAGGGCGCGCGTTCATGTGGGACTGGAGCAGGCGCAAAAGCACCTGATTGATCTGAGGATCGATGGCGAACTGGTTCTGAATCTTGTCGCGCGGAGCGGTGACGGTCAAGGGCTCCAGTACGAAAGAGCCCAAGTCCACCGTCTGAGCGGGCGGGGCGACGGACGGCTGCTGCGCGGCGGCCGCCTGTGTGGACGCCTGCTGGGCCGCGAGAGGTGAAGCGGCCAACGCCGCGAGACCAGCGGCCAATCCCAGGACCGACAGCAGGCGGAGCGATTTCATGGTAATTTCTTAGGGAAAAGCTTGAGCGCCGCGATGCAGTACTCCGCGGCCACGAAGTCATTCATCGTCTCCTGGCCGATGCGGGAGACGATGAGATCATAATCCCCGGCGGCGCCGTAATCGCCCAGGTAGCGGGCGGACATGGCGCGCACCAGCCAGCTGTTGCTTTCCAGGCCTTGGCGCAGGCGTATAAGCCCGGTCGGATCCCCGAACCGCGCCATGGCCCCGGAAGCATAGACGCGCAGGATGGGTTCGGCGTCACTGTCCGCGACCTGGCTAAAAAGGGGCAGGGACTTCTCGGGATGACTCCAGACGATCATGGCTTCCAAGGCCCCGAAGCGCACCGCGATGTCGAGGTGCATGAGCGCCTCGCGGAAGATGTCATAGTGCACCGTATCGTGGGTCGTCGCCAGGGCTACCATGGCCGCGGCACGGGTCTCGCCGTCGGCCTCCCAGCGGGCCATATTGATGAGGCGCTCGCGGAACACCGGGTCGGAGTTGCTGGCAAGGGCCTCGGCCTCGGCTATGCCGATATTCAGATAGCGGTTGCGCAGCTGGTAACCGATGGGCGAACCGAGGGAGACCAGGTCGCCCATGGGAGTGCCGGGCTGGACCTTGGAGAGGTCCACTTTGAACTTTGTCGGCGATTCCACGATTTCCATCAGCGCCGTGGTAATCTGCGCGTCGGTCCTGATGGGCGGCGGGGCTCCAGGGGAGGCCAAGGGCGGATTGCCGAGCTTCACGGCCGGCAAAGTGGGCATGGTCTCGACGCAGCCGCCGAAGGCCGCGACGGCCGCCAAAGCACCGATCAACTGCCAGCGCTTCATAAAATCATCTTAGCAAATTGCACGGCCAGGTCATCGCTCCAATGAGCCGCCCCGGAGATTGACCTCTGGGGCGGCGTATTTTCAGCGGAAAAAATCCGATTTAGGGCAGAATTATTTCACTCAGCGGGCGCCGTGGGCGAGGCGGGGGCGATTCCGCCGGGTAACCGACGGGAAGCAGCGCCGCCACATAGATATTCTCGCTCCAGCCGAAAAGTTCGCGGACGCGCTGCTCGTCCAAGGCGCGGACCCAACAGGTGGCCAAACCGAAGTCCAGGGCCCGCAGCGCGATATGCTCACCAGCTATTCCTATATTAAAAGCGATACGCGCTGCGGCAAGGTCACGAGGGCCGGCGGCCAATTCCTCGGTGCGGCGCCGGATCGACACTGCCATGTCGGCCGGCAGCCCGCCGGCGGCGCTCAGCGCTTCAACGGTGGCCAAGGTCCCTGTGATATAGCCCTGAATGTCGACGCAGCACACGAGGACCACGGGAGCGGCGCCGATGAACTTCTGATTGTTGGCGGCTGCCACGAGCTTGGCCCTGGTCGGAGCGTCCTTTACGATCTTGAACCGCCAGGGCTGGGCGTTGCTCCCGGAAGGCGCCAAGCGGGCGGCGTCGAGGAGTTCAGCGATATGCTCGTCCAACACGGGGTCGGGCCTGAACCTTCGGATGCTGCGTCTTGCGGCGATGGCTTCTTTAGTCGTGAGTTGGCTCATAATTCACCATTGTCTCCCTGTCGCATCGTTTTCATCCTGTCCATCGCCCGCTCTGCAATCCACGCCTGCGTCCCACACGAGCAGTAATACACCGAAATCTTCCGCCTCTCCCGCAATGCCGTCTCGACTACGGAGAGTGCAGTCTCCTCGCTGTCCGCAACACCTGACCATGTCAAACGCGCCTCCCGCTTCCCCGCCTTGGCCTCCCGCCCCTGACACTGCATCGCCTCAATGTTCGCCGCCGAAGAAAACAACTCGTGTAAGATCAAGTGCCTGCACCCCAAAGCCTCCAGCCGGCTCAACAGCGCCAGCACTTTGGGCTTATCCTCAGGGATCGCCGGGATTTCCACCTCCACATCCTTGAACACCCGCCTGGCCAACGCCGCTGGCGCCGCGTCATAGCCGTTGGCCGCCAAGTTCATCCGTAAGCCGTTTACGCCCGCCGCCTTGAGCCGCTTGAGCAATTCCAAAGACAACAGGTCCCCGTTAGTATAGAGGTCTATGCGCAGGTCCGGGCCGAAGCGGCGGCGCAGGTTCCGCGCCAAAGCCAGCACCTTGCGCCTCTCCAGCAAAGGCTCCCCCCCGCTGATGCCCACGGAACGCACCCCCAGATTCGCGAACACATCCCCGACTTCCTCAAGGGTCCTTACCGCCCGGCCATGGACGCTCATCCCGGCCGCACGCGGCTTCGGGTTGAAGCAGAAGAAGCAATCCCGGTTGCACATGAGCGTCATCACCAGATTGCTCCCCTGCCCCCGAAGACAAGGCTGGCAACCCTTGGGCAAAGAGCGCGTATAAAGCGTCAACCGTTCAGGCCAGCCCTTGACGCCCAAGCGCTTGAGCCTGGCCAACAACTTCCCCCGGTTCTTGCCCCCATCGTCTTTTTTGACTTCTAAAGAACGCTCGCGCGCCAAGCCTAAAGCGTAGCGCTCCAAAACCTCGGAGAGACGGCGTGGACGGGAAGGCGTCATAGCGGACGGGCCGTCAAACGGACGATTCACCCGGGCGCTGATGGCCCGGCTCTGGCGCTTTGGTCTGCTCGAATCGCTTGAGGATCGTTTCCAGCCACCGCTGATCCATGTCGTCGAAGGCCGCTGGCTGGGCACTGTCCACATCGAACACCCCCCAGACCTTCCCGTCCCGGTCGCGCACGGGCAACGCAATCTCAGAGACATTGCGCGGGTCGCACACGATGTGCGCTTCACCCAAGGCCCCGACGTCCGCCACCCGCATGGCCACGCCGCTGCGCGCCACTTGGCCGCAGACGCCGTGCATAGGCAGAGGCGAGCAGGCCGGTTTGTCCCGGTGCGGCCCCAAGACCAAGCTCTGGCCTCCTCCGCTGAGCAGGTAGAAACCCACCCAGGAGTACGGGCTCCCGGCGAAGATGTCCCATAGGACGTCCACCACTTCCCGCATCATGCGGTCAGGCGCTAATTCCCGCCGCCGCCACTTCCGCTCCAGGAGCGCATGGGCCTTGTCGTAGCGCGCGCGTGAGGGCCGCTTCTTCAGGCGCTCCCGCTCAGCGACGAATTCCTCAGGGCTGTCTGACATCTGGGCTCCTATCAGCTATAAGTTGTCCGCAGGCCCCGCGCACCTCGGCTCCCAGGCTCTGGCGAACCGTGACCTTGAGGCCGGCATCGAGCAGGCATTTCTGGAACCGCCTGGCCTCGGGCTCGGCCGTGGCCTCAAACGGGGTCTGAGTAGGATTGTACAGAATCAAGTTGATGTGAAAAAGCTCCGTGCGGCCCAGTCCCCGCACGAAAGCGATGAGATCCTGCGCGTCGCCCGCCCGGTCGTTGACTCCGCTGAGCAAAGCATATTCCAGGAACACTTTGCGGTTGCCGCGGCCGACATATTCCTCCATGGCCCGGGCCAGCTTCGCGAGCGGAAAGGCGCGGTTCGCCGGCACCAGACGGCTGCGCAAATCATCCTGGGCTGCGTGCAAAGACACCGCCAGGTTGACCTGCGGGAAATCCTCGGCGAAGCGCGCGATGCCATCGGGGATACCCACGGTCGAGACCGAGATATGCCGCGCTCCGATGCCGTGCTGCCTGGGGTCCAAAAGACTGCGCAGGCTCTCAGCGACGGCCTCGTAATTGGCCAGCGGCTCGCCCATGCCCATGTAGACCACGTTATCGAGCCTGTCCTGCAACCCCTCACGGCGCATGTGCTGGCGCCAGAACAAAACCTGGTCCGAGATTTCCTCCCCGGTCAGATCCCGCTCCAGGCCCATGAGGCCCGTAGCGCAGAAGACGCACCCGAAGGCGCAGCCGACCTGCGTGGAAAGGCAAGCGGTCCAGCGCTGGGGGCTAGGCTTGAGCAGGACCGTTTCCACGGCCTTGCCGTCACGGAGAACGAGCGCGGCCTTGCGCGCTCGGCCGTCCGGAGCGATTTTGATCTCGCGCGGGATGAAGCTCAAGATGGGCGCCGCGCCGGCGAGCTCCTGGCGCAGGTCCAAGGGCAAGACCGAGATCTCCTCATAAGAGGAGACCGTTTGGCCGTAGACCGCCCGGCGCACTTGATCCAGACGGAAGGCGGGCGCATGCAAGCCTTTGAGCGCCGCGGCCGCAGCCTTAAGGTCCATATTAGGAGCTCTCTTTCAAGCGGCCAGGAGCGTGTCAGCCGTGCGCAGGGTCTCCAGAAGGGCCTCGTCCGTCTTGGCCCGTTGGAGCTTGCGCCGCAGGTTCTCGTTGGTCAGCAGGGCCGCGATGCGGCCCAGAATCTTAAGCTGCGCGATCGGGGAGGAAAGCGGCGTAAGGATCAAGAACACCAGGCGCACGGGGATGTTGTCCGGAGTCACGCCAGGCACAGGTTTGGCGAATCGGCCCACCGCTATAAAAGGGCGCGAGAGGCCGGGCAATCGGGCGTGCGGGACGGCCGCGCCGCGGCCGACCGCGCTGGAGAGCTTCGCCTCCCGCTCCAGCACCGCCCTGAAGGCTTCTTCCTCGTTGATCTCGGGTACCGCGGCCTTGAGCTTGGCAAGCAGGACTGCGACGGCGGCTTTGCAATCCGAGGCCTGCAGGCCCACCGCAACCGCCGAGCCGACCACCAAATCCGCCAGGTTCCAGGCCTGGGGCAAGTCGAACTCGTCGTTGATCTCGCCGACGAGTTCCTCCATGATGTCCTCCAAGGTGATCAGGCCCGTGACCGCTCCCTGCGCGTTCTTCACTAGGGCCATATGTATCCCCTTGTCCGGGAACACCTTGACCAGCTTCTCCAAGGAGTCGCTCTCGGCGACCTCGGCTAGGTCCCGCCGGATGTGGCGCAGGTCCGGGGCCGGCCCCCCCTGGGGCTTGAGTACCAGATCCTTGATGTGGACCATACCGAGCGCGCCATCCAAGCCGCCGGCGCAGAGGGGATAGCGGGAGAACCGGCGCAGGCGGACGAGCTCCATGTTCTCTTCCCAACTCTTATCGACGGAAAGGAAGGCAGCCTTCTCCGCCGGGACCATGACATCCGCAGCCTTGGCTGAGCCGAGGTCGAATAGGTTCTCCAGCAGGAGGAGGCGCTCCAAGGGCAAGGATCCCTGCTCCTGGGTCTCGCCGAGGAGGACGCGCATCTCCTCCTGGGACACCACGGACTGCGATTCCGCGGCGGGTTTAAGGCCCAGGAGGCCGAGCACCGCCTTGGACAAACCAGCCGTGAGCGCGATTAAGGGCCGGATGGCGCGGGCGTAGAGCCGCATAGGGTAGGCGCCCCACAATGAGATGGCGTCCGCTTTCTGTATGCCCACGGACCGAGGCACGAGTTCGCCCAGCACGATCTGGACCATGGAGAGTAGTCCCAACGCCAGGCCGAAAGCGATGGCGTGGATCAGGCCGCCGGGCAGGGTGATGGCCAAAGAATTCAGATGCCGCTCAAGCCAGGCGGCAAGGGACGGCTCTCCTATCCAACCCAGGGCCAGACTGATGACCGTGATGCCCACTTGGCTTGCGGCCAGGTAGTCGTCGAGTCGCCCCAGCATCTCCTGGACCTGGAGGGCGGCCGCGTCTCCTTTCCGGGCCAGCAGTTCAATGCGTGAGGCTCTCACCCGGATGAGGGAGAGCTCCATGGCCACAAAACAGGCGTTGCAGCCGATAAGCAATAAACAGACTAAAGTTAAAATAAACAACCGCGAGTATTATATAAATTGGCACAGCGATATGATATGATTGGCCATGGGAGGGGCCATGCCAGAGACTCGGGAATTCAAGCCGCTTAATGAGCTGGGAACACTGTCGTTGTCGGAAACGACGCAGATTAAATTCTACGTGGATGAGTACAAGGGCTACAAGTACGGCTCCATCCGTACCTTCATCCAGGGCGAATCCTACAGCGGCCCCACCAAGTCCGGCATAACGATGAACGCCGCGCTTCTCGACGGCGTCATCCCGGTCCTACAGAAGCTCCCTAAGGAGCCCGACACCTCCGAGGACAAGGAACTCGCCCGTTTCCCAAAGAAGGCGGGAGTCCAGCTCGTGCTGCGCATCACCATCTTCCGGGATACCACGGGCGTGGACCTGCGCGAATGGGTGGAAGACTCCAGCTATAAGGGCTGGTCCAAGAAGGGCGTCCGAATCCCTTACAAGGAACTCTCCAAGGCCATCTCCTATCTCAAGGAGATGCGCCTGCTGGTCGCGAAAGCATAACCGACGCCGGAGCCGGAGGCGGCGGCTTCCCATTTCTTCTATAATATCCTGATGTCCACCTCCGCCACGCGTCACCATAGGCCGCCGCGCAGACCGCGACGGACCGCGGCCGCGATCCGCGCGGCGGCGCTGTTGCTGGTCTTGGCCGCGGCCTGGGTCTTGCCGGCCCGAGCCGCGCTCGAGCCGCCCCCGGCCGCCCAGGTCGTCGCCCAACTCGTGGCCCGCATCTTCGAACAGACGCACTACAACCACCGTCCCATCGACGCCGCCCTTTCCCAGCAATGGCTGCGCGAATACCTCGATTACTTCGACTACGGCCACCTTTTCTTCACTAAACCCGACACGGATGAGTTCACGGCGCGCTATGGCGAGCGCCTCGGCGATTTAGTCAAGGACGGGAACCTCGCCCCGGCCTACGAAGTGTTCGACCGTTTCCTCAAGCGTGTCGCGGAGCGTGAGGCGACCGTGAAGCTGATTACGACCTCCACCATCACCTTCACGGAGGACGAACGCCTGACCGCGGACCGCCATGAGCTGCCCTGGCCCGCCGACGAAAAGGAAGCCGCGGAACTCTGGCGGCTGCGGGTCAAGTTCGAGATCCTCCAAGAGCGACTCGCCGGCACCAAGCCCGCGGAGCAGGTGAAGACCGTGGTCACGCGCTACGAGCGCATGCTGCGCAGCTTCAAGGAGTTCGACGCGAGCGATGTCCTACAGGCCTATCTGGGCGCCCTGGCCCACGCCTATGATCCCCACTCGGACTATATGGCCGCGCCCCAAGCGGAGAATTTCAATATCAGCATGAAGCTCTCCCTAGTGGGCATCGGCGCGGTCCTGCGCTCCGAGGACGGTTATGCCAAGATCGTTTCGATGGTGCCCGGCGGGCCGGCCGCCAAGGATGGGCGGCTCAAGCCCAACGACAAGATCGAGGCCGTCGGCCAGGGCGCGGAGCCCTTCATCGACGCCGTGAGCATGAAGCTCGACCGGCTGGTCCAGCTCATCCGCGGCGACAAGGGGACCACGGTGCGCCTGCGCGTCATCCCGGCGGAATCCGCGGATGCGTCCAAACGCGTGGTCATCGCCTTAGTGCGCGACGAGATTAAACTGACCGACCAGGAAGCCCAGGCCAAAATCATCACGGTCCCGGAGGCGGACGGCCGGCGCGAGCGCATCGGCGTCATCGAACTGCCTTCCTTCTACGCCGATCTCAAGAGCGCCGCCGGGGATTCCAAGAGCACCACGCGCGATGTGCAGAAACTGCTGGCCAAACTCAAGAGCGAGCGCATCGGCGGCCTGGTCCTGGACCTGCGCCGCAACGGCGGCGGCGCGCTGACAGAGGCCGTCGCGCTGACCCGAGTCTTCATCCCCGACGGCCCCGTGGTGCAGGTCAAGGACACCCGCGGCTTCCTCCGGGTCCTGCACACTCCAGCCCTAGAGAGCGGCATCGCCTACGCCGGGCCCATGGTGGTCCTGACCTCCCACGCCTCGGCCTCGGCCTCCGAGATTCTGGCCGCGGCCCTGCAGGACTACGGCCGCGCCGTCATCGCGGGCAACAAAAGCACTTTCGGCAAGGGTACGGTCCAATCCGTGGTCGACCTCGACCAATACATGCCATCTGCCCTGCGCGCCTACAAGCCTGGTTCGCTCAAGCTCACGATTCAAAAATTCTACCGCGTTTCCGGCGGCTCGACTCAGAACCGCGGCGTCATCCCGGACATCCGCCTGCCGGCGGTGGCCGACGCCATGGATGTGACCGAAACCTCGCTCAAAAACGCCCTGCCGTACGACGAGGTAGAGCCGACCTCCCACCCGAAGCTGGAACTGACCGCGCCGCTGCTGGCCCAGCTGGATCAGGCCGCGCAGGAGCGGATTACGGCCTCACCCGAATTCGGCTACATCCGCGAAGACCTGGAGCGCTTCAAGAAGCAGCAGGCGGACAAGTCCATCTCCCTCAACGAGGCCAAGCGCCTGGCCGAGAAGAAGGCTGACGAGGACCGGACCAAGCAGCGCAAGGCGGAGCGCGCCGCGCGCAAGGCGCCCAAGCCCCGCGAGATATCGATCACGCTGGAATCCATCGACAATCCATCCGCGCCCGCAGTCAAGCCCTCCACCGCGGCCAAAACCGGGACGGGGCTCGATGATGAGGAAGAGGAGAGCAAGGACCCCTCGGCCCCGGACGTCTATCTCGACGAGGCGGTCCGCATCGTCTCGGACTGGGCGGCCTTGTCGGAGCGCGGCCATGCTGCGAGCCTGCCCAGGGCGGTCACGACTCCATAGATGGCCCGCGCCCAGCCCCTTGACACACATATGTATTCGTGATAAATTTTACAATAGCATTCCTGAGGAGTAAGAAATGACAAAAATCTGGTCTTGCATTCTCATGCTTCCCCTGATGTCTGCGCTGTCCGCCGCCCCGGCTGCGGCCGAAGGCCTATTCGACCTTTTTCTCGGCGGCGCGACATTCGCCCCCGTAAGCATGAAGCAAAGCTATCTCGACCCTGCAAAAATCCGACATGACGGTCTCTACGGCAACAAGAATATAAACGCGAGCGTCGCCGGCGGTCTGCGCTTAGGCGGCATCCATAAATGGAAGCGGCTCTCGCTGGGCGGCGCCTTCGTCATGGACATGTATGAAGCGAAGGCCAAATTCCGCGCGGGAACCACCGCCGAGCAGGGCGGCTTCGTGATGCAGCCGGGAGCCGACCTGATTATCGGCATCCCCTTAAAATTCATCCGCCTCTACGGCGGCGCAGGGCTTTGTGTGCCCCTGATGTTCTACAACTATACAGGTCAGGATAAAATATCCGGCACCACCTCACCAAACAGCATCGGCACTTCCGGCGCCCTCGGCTACAACACCTTCCTGGGCTTCCGATGGCTCATAACGAATCGCTTCAACATCTTCCTGGAAGACCGCTTCACGAACTTGCTGACCCCATTGGTCATCAAAAACAGCGCCATCGGCAACAGTGCCAGTTCCCAGGGCGCGGGCTACTACAACAGCTCCATTACCTTTAAGTCGCTTAACTCCAACAGGATCATCGCGGGCGTCGGCTTTGCATGGGGCGACTGAGTTCGCTGGGCGTCGCCCTGACATTCTGCCTCCTGCTGGCCGGCTGCGCCGAGCAGGGGATGGTCGAGACCGTCCAGGGCGCCCTGACGGATCGACGCGCATTCCAAGAAGCCAAGGCCTCTGACAACTCGCAGGGCTGGCAAGCGTTCATAAGCCAATACCCGAACAGCTCCCACGCCCAAGAAGCGACCGAAAAGCTCAACGCCGCCTATTGGCGGGAAGCTCAGGCGCAGGATAGTGCCGCGGCCTACTTGGCATTCATCTCCGCCCATGCAGAGCTCCCCCAAGCCCAGGAAGCCAGGGAGCGGGCCGGCAAGCTCCTTCTCGAAGGCAAAGGAGAGCAGGACGACTACCTGAAATATCTCTCATCGTTCCCAGACGACCGCCACAATCCCGAACTCAGGCTGGCCCTGCAGAAGCTACGCCTTGAATCGGTTCGCAACTCCGCAGACACAAATGAGATAGCCCTGTTCCTGGCCCAGTATCCAGGGATAGAAGGAACTGCGCCGCTAAAATCCAAGGTGGAGGCCGCCGATTACCAGACAGCCAGCGCACTAGGCACGCGCCTGGCCTGGCAGTGGTTCCTAAAAAAACACCCCAAGTCCCCTCATGGAGACACTGCCGGCGCCCGCCTTCAGGAAACCGCTCCCAAGTACTACCCTGCCGACAACGAGCTGAATGAGGAAATCGGAAAACTCCGGCAAGGCTCGCCGGTATTCCGCAACATGGAATGCCGCAACGCATTGACCGCGGCGCTAGCGCGGGAGAAGGACCTCTTCAGCGCCAAGGCCGAATCCCTACGCGCCGGCCTGGCCGCGACTTTCCGTTCCACTAACGCCACGCCAGCCGCGTGCTCCGGGCTATCCCTCCGGGTTGCGCCTGGGAATAAGACGACCATGACGCGCCTGCTGGGAGCATTAGGAGAACTGGCCGACCAGCGCAAATCCTTGGCCGCGCTGATGGGCGATCCAGACGAACTTGCCGCCAAGGCCGAAGCTCTCTCCCAGACCTCTTCGGCCTTCGCCGATGACGCGGAGGGCAAAGAGCAAGAAGAAGAAGCCCTCTACAACCGGGGCAGTGAAAATCCGGACGACCCTAAGGACACTGCCGCCGAGAACGCCCGCGAGGCCTCCCGGCGGGCCCGCGCGGCCACCAAGACCGCGGGCGCCGTGGGCGGTCACGCCAGCCTGGCGAAATTAGTCCAGCGCATGGATGCCCAGGCCGAATTGCTCCTCAGGATCGTCGCGGCCACCGAGCAAGAGTCGAACCGGAGATCCGATGATTAGCGGTCGCGGATTAGTCCTAGTCCTGCTTGCCGCCCTGCCGGCTGCGGCGCGGGCGGCGTCAGATGATTTCAAAGCTTTGGACATAGCCGTCTTACAGGCCGACTCCCAGCGCTACCACCGCATGGCGCACAATCTGCGCAACCGCTACCAGCTCAGGGCACAGAAAGTTTCCGCCCTAGATACGCAGGTCAAACAGACCATCGCCGAAGCCCAGCAACGCCAGGCCGAGCAGTTAGAAGCGGCGCGGCAGCAGCAGGCCCAAGCTCAATCCAGCGCTGCCGGGATGAGCGCAGCCGCGGACATCCTGGGATTCCTGCCCGGCGGCGGCAGCCTAGGCAGTGTCATCAAGACAGGCGCGCAGGCCGGTCTGCGGGGCGCGGCCCAAGCCGGTGTGGCCACCGCGGACCAGAACGCCGCCAACGCGGCAGGCGAGTCCGCGACCGGCGTACAGCATGCCGAGGCCGCAGCCAATGATTTAAAAGCTCAATCCAGCAAGGAGCAGGCCAAGCTGGAGATCCTTTCCAACAGGGCCGACCAATTGGATCGGCTGGCCGACGCCAAAGGACTGCTGGCTTCAGCCGAGGAAATGCGCCTCAAGGCCCAGGAGTTATCCCAGTCCGCCGACCGGCCGGCCGAATTGGAGAAGCGGCGCGATGTCCTCGAGACCATGGATGCCTGGTAGGCCCCAGGGTCCGGACACGCTAGCGCAGGGATAGTCAAGAAATGGCAGCGCTCAACGACTTCGCCCGCCTCCTCCGCCGCGCTGGCGTGGTCGGAGCCGGCGGGGCGGGCTTCCCGTCATACATCAAAGCCTCTTCCAACGCTGACACCGTCATCGTCAACGCGGCGGAATGCGAACCGCTCTTGCAGAAGGACCAGGAGATCCTGGCCCATTTCGCGCCCGAGGTCATCTGCGGCCTTGAGCTCTTGGTCTCCGCGACCGGCGCCGGTCGCGGCGTCATCGCCATCAAGGAGAAACACGAGAACCTGGTTAGAATCCTCGAGAAGGCCATCGCCGGAAAGAAAGCCCTTTCCATCCACCGCCTCGGCGACTACTATCCGGCCGGAGATGAATTCTGCCAGGTCTTCGAAATCACGGGTCGGCTGATTCCCATGGGGGGCATCCCCATCGATGTCGGCGTGGTGGTCAACAACGTCGAGACCGTCTTCAACATGGCCCAGGCGGACCGAACCCCGGTGGTGGACACATTCCTCACCGTCACCGGCGCGGTAAAAAAACCCTGCACCCTACGCCTGCCGGTGGGCACGAGCATGGCTCAAGCCGTCGCCCTGGCCGGCGGCGCCACGGCCAAGGATTGCGTGGCATTGGACGGCGGCGCCATGATGGGCAAGGTGGTCTCGGACTTCTCCCAGCCCTTGACCAAAACCAGCGGCGGCATGATCATCCTGCCCGCCGGGCACCCCCTGGTGCGGCGCAAGAATGCCGGCCGCTCCGCCTTCGATCGTGCCGGCAAGTCTGCCTGCGACCAATGCACGCTGTGCACCGAACTTTGCCCTCGCTATCTCCTCGGCTACGCCATCCAGCCCCACAAGGTCATGCGCGGTCTGCTCTTCTCCGCCTCCGACCGCAAGACCTGGAACCAGTGGGCGCTGCTGTGCTGCGAATGCAAGCTCTGCAGCCTCTACGCCTGCCCGGAGAACCTCAGCCCAGGTGATATCTGCGGCTTCGCCAAGGCGGACCTCGCCGCGGAGCAGGTCCGCTGGAAGAACTCCCCCTTGAATCAAGGCCAAGCCCCCCGCGAGCATCCCATCCGCCCCTGGCGAAAGATTCCCATCAGCCAGCTAAAGGCGCGGTTGGGGCTGGAGGATTTCGAGGCCGAGGCCCCGTTGCGGCAAGAGCCCTACGCGCCCCCGGCCGTGCGCATCCCCTTGCGCCAACATGTGGGCGTCCCGGCCCGCCCCGTGGTCGCGGTCGGCCAAGCCGTCAAGCGCGGCGACTTAATAGGACATGTCCCTGAAGACCAATTGGGCGTGCCCGTGCACGCCAGCATCTCAGGCCAGGTGACCGCGGTAAAGGATTTTGTGGAGATAACTGCATGAACAATGCCATCGGCGGCGTGGAACTTTCCAGCATGGCGCGCGGCTTCGACGTGACAGACACTATGCTCAAGGCCGCTCCAGTGCGGCTGCTGCTGGCGCGCACCGTCTGCCCGGGCAAATTCATCGTCCTGGTCACGGGCGAAGTGGCGGATGTGCAGGCCGCCGTGGACACGGGCGCAGGCCGCGGCGGCGCCTCGCTGGTCGACCGATTCGTCATCCCCAATGTACACCCGGAAGTGCTACCCGCCGTCTCCGGTACGGCAGTGGTCGGCAAGCTCGAGGCGCTGGGCGTAGTCGAAGCCTTCTCGGTCTCGGCCTTGATCGAGGCAGCCGACGCGGCAGTCAAGGCCACCAGCGTGCGCTTGATTGAGGTGCGCCTGGCCATGGCCATGGGCGGCAAGGCTTTCGTGACCATGACCGGCAGTGTGGCCGCGGTGGACACGGCGGTGGCCGCAGCCGCGGCCGTGGTAGGCCGCCGGGGCCTGCTGGTCGAGAAGGTCGTCATCGCCCAGCCTCGCCCGGAACTCCTCAGCGAGCTTATCTAGCCGGACGAGGACGGACCCTGCCTACGGCTTCTTTCGTTTGCCTGCGGGGACGGGGGTCGCCGCCGGAGATTGGGCCTTGACGACATCGGCGAGTTCCACCTCAAAGACCAGCGCAGCCCCGCCTGGTATGACGGGCGGATGGCCCATGTCGCCGTAGGCGATATCCGATGGGCAGACGAGCTTAGCCTTGCCCCCAACCTTCATCTTCTGAATGGCCTCGGTCCAACACGGGATGACCCGGCTCAAGGGGAACTCCACAGGCTGGTCGCCGCGCGAGGAAGACGCGTCAAAGACATTCCCATCACTGAGCGTGCCCTTGTAGAAAGCCTTGACCGAATCCTGCGACGAGGGAACCGCACCGGTCCCGGCCTTGACCTCAAAGTAGATCAGACCGGAAGGAAAAACCTGGGCCCCCGGCGCCTTGGCTTGGTCGGCCAGGAACTGCTTGTCCTTCTCCTTCTGCTTGGCCGCCTTCGCCTTGCCCCGCGCCTCGCCCAGTTCGTTGATCTTAGGGCCGTAAATCTGAATATTCACCTTAAGCTTCTCGCCCTGGAAAGCGTCTCGGATGCCCATCAGCACGAGCTTATTGTCTGCGGCTGTCAGACTAAATGAATCGACCGCCTGTCTCATCTGCTGCGCCAAAGCCGCCCCGAGGGCGTAAAGGGTCTTCTGCTCTTCGGTCTGCAAGGTCCCGCCAGGGTTTACGGGGGATTTCTTAGGGGCCTGCGCGGCGGCCAGGGGCGCCAAAAAGGCCACGGCTATCACGGCCAAAGCCAATCTTTTCACTGTTTCACCTCGTTAGGAGCGTTGACGACTACAGCGGAGGCCAATCATAGCAGTTCTGGGCCGGCCCGAGCCCTCTTTTTTCGATTTCATACTACGAAATTATCCCGGGTGATGTGCTGTCGACAGCCCAAGGGCATTTCTGGGGAGGGAGCTGTCACGCGGGCCTCTATGCAGGCGCCGTCGGAGGCACCCACCAAATCTTCGACGATGCTCCAGCCTGGGGCGCCAGGCAGCCGCCGGTGTCCTGGGAGCCTAACGCCTCCCTCTGGCACTACGCCCCGGCTCATAAAATGCTGGGCGGCAAATAGAGCTAGCACCCCTCCGATATCGCCTGCTGGACGCGCCCTGTTGAATTCGCCCTTCCTAGAATACGTTGCCGTGTGATAGAATGCTGGAACCGCCGGGAGGGCGGCAAGCATGAGGATAGCGATCGCCCAGTTGGACGCGGTATGGGAAGACAAGGCCGCGACCAAGGAGCACATTCGCGCACTGCTGGGCCGCCTGCCCCCCCGAGAAAGCATCGACTGGCTCCTGTTCCCGGAGATGACCCTCACGGGATTCACCATGAACGCGCAGAAAGCGGCCTTGGACACCCAGGACCTCGCCTTCTTCGGCAACTTGGCCTGTTGCCGGAACGCGTTCATCACCTTCGGCGGGGTGCAGGACGGCCGCAACAACTGCATCACGATGGACCGGACCGGACGGGTCATCTCCACCTATTCCAAAACGCACCTGTTTTCTCTCGGCGGAGAGGACCAGAACTACATCCCCGGAGACCGGCGGGAGCGCTTCGTCATCGACGACTTGGCCGTGACGCCGGCGGTCTGCTTCGACCTGCGCTTCCCCTATCTCTTCTGGGACGCGGCCGCGCCGCCGCACCTGCTCGCGGTCATCGCCTGCTGGCCGGCCCAGCGCGCCGAGCACTGGACGCGGCTCCTGCAGGCGCGCGCCATCGAGAACCAGTGCTACGCCGTAGGCGTCAACCGCACGGGACGCGATCCCCAGACGGAATATACCGGCGGTTCCCTGGTCATCGGGCCCCTGGGTGAGACGGTGCTCGACTGCAAGAGTGCGGCGGGAATCTACCTGGCCGACATTTCCGAGCAGGCCGTCCTCCGCGCCCGGGAGCGTCTGCCCTTCATCAAGTCCCGGCGCAGCGACATCGCATCCCTTTAGACGCCGCCCGGAATATTTTTTGTATACTAGCCCACGTCAATCCACACGCCATTCCACACCTACATATTACGGAGGAAACAACAGAATGAAAAAAGCGCCGCCGGAGAAGGTTTCACAGGAAACCGTCACTTTTAATGTCGCCGAGTTAGAGCCGTTGCTCTCGCCTCCGGCGATGGATATCCCGCCGTTCGTGCCGGCCATGGTCAAGGTCAAAAACGGGGAAACGATGCTGATCCGTCCCCTACAGAAGGAAGAGGCGCCCCTGTTCCTCGACTACATCAAGAAGCTGATGATGATAGACCACGACTTCTACGACATCGTCGGCGCCCGCGTCTACGCCGAAGTCCTCGGCTGGGTCCGCAACCGCCTCAAGGACCCTTACCAACTCGTAGGCCTCATCGACGGGCATGTGGTCGCCTTCTGCAACGGCCGGCTCATGAACGAGAACATCAACATCAGCCTGCACAGCCTGGCCTTCCGCCGCGGCCTGCGGGCCGGTGCCATCATGTACTACGCCAAGTGCGAATACGCCTTCGAGACCCTCAAGCAGAAGGAGTTTTGGGCGACCTACGAGAGCTACAACGGCCTCAAGCGCTGGGGCATCGGGATGGCCCAGCCCTCCTACCCCTGGCCGGACGTCCAGCACGAGCTGGGCGGCGCCAAAGTGTTCTATGTGACCAAGAACTACTGGGACATCTCGATCAAACGGTATCTTGAAGAAATGATCCAGACCAAACTGGTGCGGCCCGTACCAGCCGCGGTGCTTGAGGCCAACGCCAAACTGGTCATGCCGACCAAGCTAGAAGAGGACTGACCTCCCGCCGCATGCCATCCCGCTGGGAGTCGGACGGAACGACATCCCAGCGGGATGGCCATTTCCATACAACTGAATTATGATTGGCGTACGCCCGCCTTTTGCATCCGTTCTCCTTTCCGGAGCGCTGGCCCTGGCGGCTTGTCATAGCGCCCCGGTCAAGCCGTCCGAGCAGATCCAAATCCCGCGCTTCTACGGAACCGAGGCGCTGCGTCAGGACCTGGGAGCCCTCTTCAAGCAGCCTTACTCGGACACCCAAGCCGTGGATGTGGTCTTCGCCACCGACCGCGCGGCTGGGGGCGACCCGACGGAATGCGATGACACCGCATTCGGGATCAAGCCTGCGGACAAGCTGTCCTACGGAGTTTGCACCTTCAATGTGCCCAAGCGCCACCAAGTCGGGGGGTTCGAGTTCGCCCCCAATCCGCGCGCCGACCCCCACCAGTACTATCGCAAGCTCGGCTACGCGCCGCTCGACGAATCCGCCCTGGCCGACAGGCTGCGCCGGCAGCCCGGCGCAGACATCCTGGTCTTCATACACGGGTTCAATGTCAGATTTCAGGAGGCCTTGGCGCGTTCGGCCCAAATTGCCTACGACCTCAAATTCCAGGGGCCGGTCGTGCTCTTCAGCTGGCCCGCGGGCGCCGAAGAGAGCCTATTCGGTTCCACACGAGTGACTCGCACCTATGCCGACAATCTATCGAGCGCTCTTAAATCCGTACCCCTGGCCCAGGCATTCTTCAAGCAGCTAAGCGGCTTGGACCGGACCGTGCATGTGATGGTCCATTCCATGGGGCACCAGGTCGCGCTCAGGGCACTGGCCGAACTCGCCCAGCAGACGCCCAAGCCCTTCATCGGAGAGCTCATCCTCAACGCGCCGGACATACCGGTGAAAGATTTTGAACTCCTGATGCCGCAGGTCGAAAAGATAACCGGGCGCGTGACCTTATATTGCTCCTACAACGACAACGCCATCGCAGCCTCCGAGACTTACAACAAGAACCGGCGCATGGGCGGCTGCGAGCGGGTCCCGGGAGTGGATGTAATCAACGTCGGAGAAATCGACGCCCCCGCCCTCGGCATCGGGGGTCTCGGCCACGGCTATTATGCTTCACGGCCGATCCTGACCGATGTCTCCCAAACGCTTTTGGGCGTGCCCGCCGAACAACGGCTCTTCATCCGCAAGAGCGAGCCCAACAGCACGGAAGATTACTACCTCAGGCCCTAGCTGGCCCTCTTCAGGGGGCCGCTCGCGCAGCGGCAGCGCCTACGCCCAGCAGAAGCGCCGCGGACAGGATCTCATGCCAACGCGTCTTTGAGCTGTTCTCATGTCTTAAACCTGTCCTTTGTGCTTCTCAAAAATCGCCGCAGCTTCCGCGATGAGTTCTTCAGGAGAGAACGGCTTGGAAAGGAACCCGTCCACCTGGACCGTGGCGGTAAAAAGACGGCTCATCTCGCGCAGGGCTGAAACCACCAAGATGGGGAGGCCACGGGTCCTCAGGTGATTGCGGATGACGGTGCCCACCGTGTAGCCGTCTGACTTGGGCATCATGATGTCCAGGATGAGAAGGTCGGGCAGTTCCACGGACGGATCCTCGGGCTGAACGCCCAGTTTTCTAAGCGTCTCCAGGCCCGAAGAGCAGGTTACGACCTCATGGCCGGCCTTGGAAAGGATCGTGGCCATCAATTTCAAGATGCCAGCGTCATCGTCGCTGATGAGTATATGCGCCATAGGTGTATGGTACAACCTTGACTTAGACCCGTCAACCTCGCGGGAGGCCTATTGGCGAACAGGGCGGCAAAAGCATCTCTCCCGGTTCGTGGGAGAACGCGTCCCCGCGGACTTGTGGCCCAGCCGGAAGTAATCGCAGCAATTAGAGCTCTCCCGGTCGTGGACCGTAAAGTTAAGACAGACCGGCAGGATGCCGAGGACCTGGCACGGTTGCACCGGGCAGGAGAGTTGGCGACCGGTACAAATATATCACATTGCCTTGAAATCTCAGCATCCTGACGAGCACAAAATGTTTAGCTATTTTGTCCCATGCTCTTTTCTTGCGCGCAAGCGTTTCGCCCTCAAGAGGCTTGTCGTACCCACCTCCTACGACATTGTAATTATAATCATCAACCAGCCAGTCAAAAGCAAACCCTTCGCGCATTATGTCGCGAGAAACAGGACCGCGAGGCATAAGGACAAACCATTCCGTATCCTGTAAATTCCGCTCCCAATCATCTCGGCTCAATTCCGAGCTGTACGCCATGCGAAGGTCCGCGCCCTGTAAAGCCGCATATTTTTCGACCAAATATAAGATCGGCTCATGGGAATTCGTAATCACTTTAAATGAGTGCCCCGGCGACAGGCTCATTTCCCTGGTCAAAGACAGGAGAATCGCCTCAGACTCGCGTCTTTGGTCCAGGGAGATGCAGGAATTGTTATCCTGGCCGAAGTAACGCCAGCCCCCCGCCCTTCGCGACAGCAACTTGTCGCCGTGGACCAAATCCATGATCTGCCAGGTTCCGACAAGAGCCAGGACAGATATCAGGACGACAGCGGACCTTGTCTTGATCTTGTCAACAGCCCAGCCCACCGCAAAAGCGCTGATCAAGGCGAACGCCGGATGCGCCGGCATGACATAGCGGACGGATTTCCAATGCGGCATCAATGCGACTATCAAATTGGGCACAATAATCCATAGGATGATCAACCATCTTGCCGGGACACATCGACGGAAAAACACGGCAAGACCGGCAACCCAGAGAAGAAAAAACAGAGGCGTAAGCTGATATTTCCATAATCCGGTCGTGGCTATCGAAGGTATTCCTCCGCCGTAGCTCTCCCTTACCGGCCGCGGCAGGGAAATGTCTTGCAAGTAGTGGTTCTGCAAGTAAAATATGTAGATGACCGGCCCAACGATCAATATGGGAACCGCCAGATTCAAGATCTGCCCGAACTTCCGTTGCTTGGCAATCCGCCTGAGAGCGGCAATGGCGGATATGCTCACCGGGCCAATCAAAAATGCACCGAAAGGATCTTTGATCAGAAGCCCCCAAACCGAGCTTGCCGAGAAGGCCAGAGTCCAGGGAATGGATTTAAACGATTGTGATTTGATTAAAAGACACACACTCAACGTGACAACCGCAGTCAGGGGGAGATCCAGACTGTACATATGGAACAGGAAAAATGTATGAGGATATAACAGCATGATGAGAGCAGCGAAGTAGCCGATCAAAGCGTTCCCCAATTCCTTGCCCAACAGATAGAGAGATGCGATCAACAGCAGCAAATAGAAAGAATTCAGCAGGAAGATTGTCCAAGAGTAGCTCCTGGACCAGGACAGCAGATTGGATGTGATCATGGAATGAAGCGGAGGATAAGTGAAAACGAAGTGCTTTAGATTAAAGTCCGGAGATGGAATTCTCATCACTTCTTGGAAGGCGCAGCAACTTGAACAGTTTTGGTCGGTCATGGTGTCTATATGCCCGCGTTGCAAGGCCCAATAGTGGACCGCATATCCGAGGCTAACGCAGGCGAGAAGTAACAAGACATATTTCTTGAGATTCACCATGACAATCCTTTCCATAGCAATCAGCATAAAGTGGCGACGTTCCTGCTCCGGATGCGTTTCAAATTCTTGATTATCATTTTCGGCCGGCAATAGAATTCGCGTTGCGCCCTTCGCTGCAAAGAAACAATCTCCCGCCTGGTTATGGTAGAAGGCGTCCATATGGGTTCGATGTCCGCGAATGCAGGGTAAGCGAAATAGCGGTTCCACACTGAAGGTTCCACGGAGCCGTCGGGCCTGACTCCCGTGTCGAGCGCCCCCGCCCCACGGAGCCGGTCGAACAGAGGGGAACCCGGATAAGGCACAAAAACGCTGAACTGGGCGAAATCCAGGGGCAGGGACTTTGCAAACCTAATCGTCTCCAGCGCCTCCTGATAGGTCTCATTCGGCAGCCCGAGCATGAACAAGCCGGAGATTTTGATGCGGGATTCGCTTTTGACCATCTCCACGCATCTTGCGATTCCTTCCAACCGAATATTCTTATTGATCGAATTCAGCACACGCTGCACGCCCGATTCGATCCCTATGGCGATATCATAACACCCTGCCCGTTCCATGGGACCCAGCATCTCCGAGTCAAGGAGGTTGACGTGGGCCTGCGCTCCCCAGCGGATGCGCAGCCCACGCCGCGTGATCTCCTCACAGACCGCGCGCAAATGACCCTTGTTCGATACGAATAGCGAGTCCTCAATGTAGAAATATTCAACCCCGTCTTCCTGCGCCAGCCGCTGCATCTCATCCACGATGCGCTCCGGGCTGTTGAACCGCGGAGCATGGCCGTGGGATGCCGAACAAAAACTACATATATTGGGGCAGCCCCTTGATGTGATGATGGTCTTCACACTGGCAGGGCGGCCGGCCACAAAAACCTGATTGCTTATGGCGTCAAGGCCGTAGGAATTGCCGGCGAGCAAAGAACGCGCGGGCGGCGGCAGGGCCGACAAATCTGCCACCGCCGCGGAGCGCTTGTCTTCGCGCAGACCTCCGGCCTTGTCAAAATGCGAGATAGACAGGATGGCGGACAATTCTTTTTTGTTCTCAAGGCATTCCAAAATATTCAAAAAAACATACTCGCCCTCGCCATGGACAACGGCATCGCAACAACCGTTGTTCAAGAATTCTTTCGAGAAGACGGAAGCATGAATATTGCCCAGCACGACGAAGGTCCTCGGCAAGAATGCCTTCAGCCATCGCCCGAGATTGAAGACCGCCGCGCCCTGCAAGGTCAGCGTGGATATTCCGACGACGTCGGGCTGGCTCACGAGAAGGTGCTGCTTCAGTGCGTCTAAAGGCATATTCTCGGCGCCACAATCGATCACCTCGACAGGATGTCCATGTCCCTGGGCCGCGGCGGCTATATAGAGAATTCCCAGAGGCTCATATTTTTGAAAGAACATGGTGCTTAAGCCCAGGCTTTTGATATCGCCGAGGGGGGGATTGACCAGGGTTATGCGCATCACGCCTCTGAATCCATTACATTACAGACTCTTAGGGCCACGAAGCCGGACGGCATGACGCCCCCGCACCAGGTTCAGGCCGACATTGCGTGCGAAACGGAATAATTTTCCCCGGTGCGGCATGCAACCATCATAGCGCAAATGCCCAAACGACTCAAGCCGCAAACTTAGAGGAGCCCGAAGGCTTTGAGCTCCCGGCGTAGCACGGAGCGATTCTCCTCCGTCATGGCGGTCAAGGGCAAGCGCGGGATTCCGCGACAAAGGCCCATCATCTCCAGAGCCGCTTTGACGGGAATCGGATTAGTTTCCACGAACAGGGCCTTGATCAAGGGAAACAGCTTATGATGCAGGGAACGGGCTTTCTTGAGATCGCCTTGCGCGAAAGCCGCGCACATGGCCGCGGTTTGCCGCGGCGCGATGTTGGCCACGACCGAAATGACCCCGGCCGCGCCCACGGCCATCATGGGAACGGTGAGACTATCGTCTCCGGAGAGCACCGCGAAGCCGCGCGGCGCGCCGGAAACGATCTCGCTGACCTGGTCTAGGCTGCCCGAGGCCTCCTTGACCGCCGCAAGACTGGGGCAGTCCGCAGCGAGGCGCAGCAAGGTCTTGGGCAGCAAATTGACCGCGGTGCGGCCTGGGATGTTATAGGCCACGATGGGAAGCCGGGTGCTTTCGGCCACGGCGCGGAAATGCAGGTAAAGTCCTTCCTGCGTGGGCTTGTTGTAGTAGGGCGCCAGCACCAAGAGCGCGTCCGCGCCGAGCCGCTCCGCCTCATGCGCGAGCTCAATGGCCTTGGCCGTCGCGTTGCTCCCTACTCCCGCGACGACCGGAAGGTCTCCTTGGGATTCCTCCAATGTGATCGTGACGATCCGGCGGTACTCCTCGGCGGTCAAGGTGGCCGCCTCCCCGGTGGAGCCGCAAGGCACCAGCCCGGATGTCCCGGCACGCAGTTGGCCGCGCACCAAGCGCCGCAGCGCCTCCTCATCCAGGGCGCCGCTCTTGTCGAACGGCGTCACCAATGCCACGAATGAACCCGAGAATATCATGCTAGGACCTCCCCCTGAAAGACTTCCCGCACCGGGCCTTCCAGGCGCACCTCGCGCGCTGCGCTGCCCTCCGCGCGAAAAGAAACCCGCAAGGTCTCGCCGCCGCGGACGATGACCGTCACGGGCGGGCGCGTCCAGCCCAAGCGCCAGCCTACCACGGCCGCAGCCACGGCACCGGTGCCGCAGGCCCAGGTCTCGCCCTCCACGCCGCGTTCATAGGTACGCAAGCGCAGGGCCTCGCCATCCCGCTCCACGAAATCCACATTGACGCCTTCCGGTCTGAAACGGGAGTTCCTCCGGATGGCCCGCCCGTAGTCTTCCACCGGAAAGCGCGCGAGGCCCCGGGCTGCCACAACCGCGTGGGGCACGCCGGTGTCCAGGGCGTGGGCGACGAAGGCGCGGCCGCGGGCCCGAATGCGCAGGCCCAGGCGCAGATGCCTCGGCTCGGGCATATCCAGGCTCACGCATTCCCGGCGGACCACGCGCGCCATTGTCTCGCCCGCGCAGGTCCACAGGCGCATGCGGCGGCCGACCCCACGGTGTCGAAAAGCCCACCAGACCGCGCATCGGCTCCCATTGCCGCAAAAAGTCTCGGAACCGTCCGCGTTGAAGTAGCGCAGACGCAGTCCGCCGCGCCGGTGCCACACCGCGAGCAACCCGTCGGCGCCCACGCCCTGACGGCGATCGCACAGCCGGCGCGCCAAGGCCGCCAAAGCGCGCCGCTGCGGCTCGGCGACCAGAACGAAATCATTCCCGGCGCCACTCAACTTCCAGAATCGCACGGTCACGGTCGACCCTGGCCGAGAGCCGCAAGCTTGGCTGCCACCCGGGCGCAGAAAGGGGCTTCGTCTCCCTGGGCCGAGGCCAGACGCAGGTCGGCGAGCGCCTGAGCCCGGCGGCCCGCCCTCAGGCCGAGGCGCGCCCGCACATAAAGCGCCAATGGATCGTGGGGAGCCCGGCGCAGCAAACCGACGACGACGGAGCCGGCCTCTTCGTCGCGCCCGGATTCCATCAGCCAGAGAGCGCGGGCCTGGACCGCCGCCCACCGGCCGGCACGGGCCGGATTTTCCAACTGGGCCAGAGCGGCCTCGGTGCGGCCTTCGGCGCGCAAGACCAAGGCTAATGCCAGCATATTATCAACATTGCCGGGGGCGAGATCCAAGCCCCGGCGCAACGCCGCTTCCGCGGCGCGGTAATCGCGCGCTTCATAGAGGTCTTCGCCGTATTCCTGCCAGACATCTCCACGCATGGGCAAGGAATCCAAAGTTTTTCGATAATGCTCCGCGCTGCGGTCCAGGAACCCCAAAGCGCGGTCGATCTGAGCCAAGCCCAGATGACCGTAGGGACTCGCCGGGTCCAGGCGCACCAGCCTCTCGAAAAGCGGCTGGGCCTGCTCCTCGAGACCGGCTTGGTGCAGGAGCGCGGCCAGGCGGGACAGCAGGTCCTTGTCCCGCGGGAACAGACGCACCCCGACTTGATAGACGCTCAGACTCCTGTCGGCATGTCCGACCTTCTCATAGCAGGCGCCCAAGAGCACATGCCCGATCCGCAGGTTCTCGCTCCCCAGCTTGAGGCTGACCACTCCCAGCCCCGCCGGATCGAGCTGCGCGATGACCGCCCCATAGCGCCCGGCATCGAATTGCCCTTGCAAGTCGTGGATGACCTCGTCGCCCGCTCCCCAGAAACCCCAGAGCGAGGTAGATGCCAGCAAGATGACCGCGACGGCCGCCGCCCGCAGCCTCATGGCTTGGCTCCGCTGGCCGCATGGTCCAGTCCCAGGCCCCAATCCGGCGCAAATGACTTCAGGGAAGCCAGCAACAGGCTCTCCGTGGCGGGCTTGAGGTTCTCGTAGGCGGCGATGACGCCCCTATCCATGGCCTCGGAAGCTCGGGATGTATCATAGATGCCGATATATCCGACCGGGGGCTCGATGATGAAATCCGCGTTCTTGCGCTGCTCCCGGGATAGGAAAGCGCCGCGGATGTCGATGACCTGTTCCAAGGTCTGAAGGACGCTCAGCACATTCTCAGGGCGCGCGCTGCGGTAATCGTTCTCCGTGACGCTGGCCAGCACCCAGTCCGCGCCCAGGCGCTTGACGGCGTCGATGGGGATATAGTCCACCACCCCCCCGTCGACGAGATAGCGCTGCCGGTACGCCACCGGCGCGAACACGCCGGGCAGGTTCATGCTGGCTCGGACGGCGGAGGCCACGTCGCCGTCGCGGAACAGCACCGTCTCGCCCGTATAGATATCCATGGCCACGCAGGCGAACGGCGTGGGCAACTGGTCGAAGCGCAGCCCCCCGATCTCTTTGCTGATGAACTTCTCGGTCTTTTCCGAGGACAGCAGCTTGTCCGCGAGCATCAGGGAGATGAGCCGGAAACTGTTGTAGTTGGCGCCCATGCGCAGACTCAGGCGCGACGCGATGTCCCGGAGCCTCTTCACGGGCCGGCCCGCGGCGTACATGGCGCCGATGACCGCGCCCATGGAAGTGCCAGCCACGGCATCAATGGGAAAGCCCGCCTGCTCCAGAACCTGGAGGACGCCCACATGAGCGGTCGCGCGCGTGGAACCGGCGGAAAGCACCAGCCCCACATGGGGCCGCCGCGACGGGGGCCGGGCGGTAAACTCCCGCCACAGATGGGCGCGCAACAGCGCGTCCGGAGAATAATCCGGGGCCGCCCAGGCCCCGGCGGCGAGCAGCCGCAGGGCCAGGAGCGCGCCGACGAACTTCACGGCTCCAGGTCCCTGCCGACGGCGCGCTCGAGCCGGGCGCGCGCCAGTGTGTGCTCGGTCACCGCTTCAATGTACGAGAGACGCAATTCCAGAACGGTCTTGAGCGCCCGCAACTTGCCCAAAGAGGCCGCGGCCGCCGGAGCGGCTTTTTCATAAAGGCCGAGGACTGCGCGGTATTGCTGGCCGCGCAGAGCCGCTTCCTGTTTCCAGTGGCTCAGCTGCTCGCAGGACTGACGGACCTCGAGGCGCACTTGATCCTGAAGGGCGGTGCGCTTGAGCTGGCCCTGCCTTTGCTCGGCCCGCCGCTGGCGCAGCTTGGTGAAAAAATCGTAGCTGAGCGGGATTTTGATGCCCGCGCCAAAATCCCAATTATTGTTGAGCAGGGGAAACCTTTGGTCCATGACCTCGTAATCCCCCGCCAGGAACAAGGTAGGATAGCGCCGGCTGATGGCCAGGTTCACCGCGATGGCGTCCATCTCCGCCTTATAGGTCTCCGATTGGAGTTCCGGCCGCAATTCTAAAGCCCAGAGCGCGACCTTTTGCGCGTCCACATCGACAGAGCGGGGTTCAAGTTGACCCAGGACGCGGAAAGGCGTGTCCAACTCCAGGTTCAAGGCTCTCAGGAAATCCAGCCGCCGCAGGCCGGAATCCTGAACAGCCTCTGCCGCCAAATGCCGGGCCTGTTCGCTCCAGCCTTCGGCCTCAATGCGGCCCCAGGGGTCGAGGGTCAACGCGGCGGTCAGATGCTGTGCCTCTCCGGCCGCTTCGATGGTGGCCGTGGCCTTCACCTGCGCCATGAGCAGGCGGTAGAACGCATCCTTGACATGGAGTACCACCTCCATCTTGACCGCTTCGTAGTTGCTCTGCGCCTGCTTAAGCGCGGCCTGGGCCAGACGCAGGGTATTGATGCTACGGCCGCCCTCGTAGATGGGGAAACTCATGTAGCCCCGCCCCGAGAAAATATTCTCGGAGTCGCGGGGGTTGAACCCGGGACCGCCTGGAAAAACCAACGTGTTGCCGACTTCCTGCGACAAGGCGAATGGGTAGCGGGCACCAAATTTAGTGGCCGACGCCTGCAGACCAAATTCGGGCAGGAACACCAGCCGGGCTTCGGTCACCCGTTCCTGGGCGATGACGCGGTCCTGCTCCACGGAAAGCAGGCGCGAGTCGTTCCGGAGCGCGACGGAGATGGCGTCGTCCAAGGTAAAGGCCCGCTCGACCGGGCCGGACTCGACCGACGCGGCCGCGTGGATGGACGCCGCCTGTAGCAGCGCCAGGCAGGCCCAGACCAACGCCGTCCGGTACCTAGCCATCAGATCTTGAAAGACTGCGTCAAACGCCGCAGTTCCGCTTTCACGGCGGCCAGGTCCGCGCGCGCGGCCGCCGCGTCATCGGGCAACTTTTGGGCGATATCCTCGACCTGCCCGGCCAGGCGCTCAGCCAGAGCGCGGTCCTTCTGGACTCGGGCTTGGAGGCTGGCGGTCATAGCGTTGAACTCGCCTTGCAGTTCCATGAGCTCATCTCCCGTGCGCAGGGCGACGCGGTGCGTAAGATCCCCCGTCCCCACGGCCTGGGCCGATTTCTCGAAACGGAATATGGGACCGGCGATGCGATGGGAGACGAACACGAATATCAGCATCATCAAGACGAGGTAGAGCAAGAGCTTGACCAGGATCATGCCGTTGAACTGGCTCGCCAGCTGCGCCAGAGCCGGGGCCTCGTTCTCGATGAGGCGGTACATGTTGTAGTAGATGTCCCCGCCGATGATGAGCGAAGCGAGCAGCACGCTCAAGAAGCCCAACCCCACGTACTTGAACTGAAGCTGGCGCTTGATCAGGACGGTGCGCCGCTGGAATTTCCGGGGCTCGCTCATGGTCTACCTGGCACCCGCCGCAGACGCGGCCTGCACGGCCGCGCCGGTGCAGAGCAAGTCCGCCAGCGCCAGCCACTCGGCCGGGACGATCTTTAGGGCCCCAGTCGCCTTCTCCAAAGACACCGGAACGACCTCGTCACCGCGCAGAGCGACCATCTGGCCAAAAACACCGGCCGCCGCGAACTGCGCCGCCTTGACCCCCACGCGCGTGCCCAGCATACGGTCGAAAAGGGTCGGAGCCCCGCCCCGCTGCATGTGCCCGATGACCGCGTTGCGTGTCTCGATCCCGGTCTGTTTCTCGATGATCTCGCTCAGCTTTTCCGCCACGCCGCGCTTCCTGAGAATCATATGCCCAAACTCGTCGAGCTCCTCTTGGCCCGAATCGCCCAGATCCACGGCCTCGGAGGTCACAACCAAGGCGACCTTCTTGCGCGCGTACGCCGCCCGCAGGCGCGCGACCATGTCCTCCAAGTCCACCTTACGCTCCGGCAAGCACACATAATCGGCTCCCGCCGAAATGGCAGTGTAGAGGGAGACCCAACCGGCATGGCGGCCCATCACCTCCAGGACCATGATGCGGCGATGGCTGCGGCCCGTATCGACCAGGCGCTCGGCCGCCTCCATCGCCAAGGTGACCGCGCTATCGAACCCAAAGGTAAAATCCGTAGCGGACAAGTCGTTGTCCATGGTTTTGGGCACTCCCACCACCGGGCACTTGTGGTCCCGATAAAGCTTGGCCGCGACCCCCAGAGTATCCTCGCCGCCCATGGCGATCAAGGCGTCGAGCCCCAGCCTCTTGAAGGTCTCCAGGACCGCAGCCACGCCGTTCTCCTTCTTGTACGGGTTGGTGCGCGAGGTGCCCAGGATGGTCCCGCCTTGGTTGATGATGCCGGCGACGCCCCCAGGGGTCAGCGGGACAGCCTCGCCCGTGATCATGCCTTTCCAGCCTTCTTGCAGGCCCAGACACTCGAAGCCCAAAGCCGAAGCCTGTATCACCGCGCCGCGAATGGCCGGATTAAGCCCCGGACAATCGCCGCCTCCGGTTAAAATTCCGACCTTCCTTTTTTTCTCGGCCATGAAGGATCTCCCTAGAAACTGCCGCTGTATTTGAACTGCACGACCCGCTCCGGACCGCGCGGGCTTCCGTCATCATAATAGCCCCCCCGCCCGATGCGGCGCACCGCGAAATCCAAGGACAGGCTGGGCATCAGGTACACCCGCAAGCCCGCGTTGACCCGGCTATCATTGAAATTATTGATGCTGTCCCATTCAAAGAGCAGGGCGACCTTATCCCGAATATTATAGGTCAGGGGGATGGACCCAAAGATAGCATTGGAATTGAAATCGGAAATATTGAAGGACGGGTGGGCCTGCAGGCCGGGTAGCCCCAGCTCCTGGGTAGCGACCATGTAGAATCCGCGCTGGCGCTCTTTATAATCCCGGTCCTTTTGGCTGTAATTGAAACCCTGGCCGTCATATCCGGCTGCCACCGCCGGGAGGTAACGGTCCCCGTCATAGAAACGGAACTTGACCTGGACCTGCGGCAGCCGCGCGCGCACGATGGTGCCGTTGCCGATAAGCCCGTCGATGGAGAGAGAGGCGCCCAGATTCAACCGGGGATAGACTCCGAAGGACAAGTACTGCAGCAGGCCGCCCTCGGAATAGAACCGGCTCTGCGTGCCGTAGCCGCCATGATCTAGCACCGCGGCTGTCGGAGCGTCAATGACGCCTGTCTCCGGAGGATGCAGGCCTTCAATCGCCGCGGGCTCCGCTTCGGCTGGAACGTTCTTTGGCCTGATATGAATGAAGCGGCCGCTCCCGGCAGCCTCGTCGGCATCAACAGCACGCACCGGCGCGCAGAGCGCTGCCATCAAGGGGAGGGCGGCAGCCAGAAGCGTGACCCGCCGCGCCAACGCGCTCGGAGTATTCATCGGGTCGTCCCCAAGGCGCCGCTGAGGCGGGGGAGCCCCGCTTCCCGCTCGGTGTCGCGGCTGGTCATATCGAGTAGATCCTGGTCATCATCCGCGATTAAGATGCGCTTTCTATCCGCCATGACTTCTCGCCTAGAATTTCCTCAACAGATTCTAACAGATTTTGGCTTAATGTGACGCGGCAATCCAGCTCCAAAATCTCAGTGCCTTCGGGAGTGTCGTGCTCCAAGGACACCGGGCACGGACCGGACTGACGCTCCAGTACGGCGCGCAGGTCCTCCAGCGCCGAATCACTCAGGATAGCCGGGTCGTAGGCGAGGCGCAACCGGCGGGCATGGCGGCTGGCGGCCGTCTCCAAAGGCAGGATGTCCTGGACCTGCACCTCCGGCGTGGCGGCCTCATCCCCATCCCCCCGCAGGGAAAGCTTGCCCTCTACGGCCACGATGGCGCCGACCTTAAGCCGCTCGCCCAAGCCCTCAGCGTAGCGCTTGGGGAAGATCAAGAGGGTGATCTCCCCGGAAAGGTCCTCGAACTGGCACTTAGCGTACTGCCGACCATCCTTCTTGGTGACCATGCGCTTGACCTGGACGATCATGCCCGCCAAACGCACGGGAGTCGAGTCGCCTCCTTTGAGCCCGACGATTTCATGCGAGGCCGCGGCGCGCAGGAACTCCTTGACGCCCAGCAAAGGGTGTCCGGAGAAGTAGAACCCGAGGACCTCCTTCTCGAAAGCGAGGATGTCGTGCTCGTGCAGGACCGCCTCCGGAACGCCGGCCGGCGCCGGCGCGGCGGGCAGTTCCCCCTCAGAAAAAAGCTGGCCCTGCCCGCGGGAAAGGTCGGCCTGGACCCTCTGCTGGCGGTCAGCCGAGGACTCGGCTGAGGCCAACAGCCGGCCCCGGGCCGCGCCCGCGCCCAAGCCTGGCGCCACGCAGTCCATGGCCCCGGCCTTGATCAAGGACTCTATTACCTTCTTGTTGACGGCGCGCAGGTCCACGCGCGCGCAGAAATCGTCAAGGCTCCGAAAGGGGCCCTGGGCGCGCGCCTGGAGGATGGTCTCGGCCGCCCCATCACCCACGTTCTTGACCGCGGTCAGTCCGAAGCGGATAGAGTTAGGATCCTCGATGGTGAACCGGGCGCCGGACTTCTGGACGTCCGGAGGCAGGATGACGATGCCCGCGGCGCGCGCATCCGCCAGATAGGTGACCAGCTTATTCTCCTTGTCAGCGGCCCCGACCGCGGAATGCCCGATCTCCGAAGTGGCTAGTGCGGAGACGAACTCCAAGGGATAGTTAGCCTTAAGAAAAGCGGTCTGATAGGCCACCAAGCCATAGGCGGCGGAATGCGACTTATTGAAGCCGTAGCCGGCGAACTTCTCCATCTGCTCGTAGACCTTGTTGGCGATCTTGGGGTTGATCTTATTTACGGCGCAGCCTTTGACGAACCTGTCCCGCTCCTGGGCCAAGGCCTCGGGGACCTTCTTGCTCATGGCCTTGCGCAGGCCGTCGGCTTCGCCCGGCGTAAAATTGGCCAGGCGCTTGGAGATCTCCATGATCTGCTCTTGATAGAGCATGCAGCCGTAGGTGTCCTTGAGGATGGGCTCCATCAATGGGTTGTCGTACTTGACCTTCTCCCGGCCGTGCTTGCGGTTGACGAACATGTCGAGCATGCCGGCCTTCATGGGGCCGGGGCGATAGAGGGCGATGAGCGCCACGATGTCGGTGAACTCGCTCGGCTTGACCCGCACCATGAGGTCGCGTATGCCCTGGGAGTCGAGCTGGAAGACACCCAGGCCCTTGCCCGCGCGCAGCAGATCGAAGGTCTTGGCGTCGTCCGTGGGGATGAGGTCTATGTCGAAATCAGGTCGCCCCCGGGACCGGATAGCCTTGATCGCGTTATCAATGATGGAAAGCGTGCGCAATCCCAGGAAGTCGACTTTAAGCAGGCCCAGCTCGGGCAGGATGTTTCCCTCATACTGAGTTATGATCGTCTCCCGGGAGCCCCGGGCCAGGGGCGTGTAGCGCACCACCGGTTCCTTGGTGATGACGGTGCCGGCCGCGTGCACGCCGATATGGCGCTTGATCCCCTCAAGCTTGAGCGAGAGGTCCAGGAGCCTCTTGACGCGGGGATCCTTGCCGGCCTCGGCGAGCTCCGGAGTGCTCTGGATGGCGTCGTAGAGCATGGTCCCCGGGGCGGAGGGGATGAGCTTGGCCAGGCGGTCGACCTCGGCCAAAGGCATGCCCAGGACCCGGCCCACGTCCCGCACCACCGACTTGGCCGCCATGGAGCCGAAGGTGACGATCTGGGCCACGTTGTCCGCCCCGTACTTGTTGCGCACGTATGTGATGACCTGCTCCCGCCCTGTGTCCGCGAAATCGATGTCGAGGTCAGGCATGGACCGGCGGTCGGGGTTCAAGAAGCGCTCGAACAGAAGTCCGTGCTTGATGGGATCGAGGTTGGTGATGCGCAAGGCATAGGCGACCAAGGCCCCGGCGCCCGAGCCCCGGCCAGGGCCCACGGGGATGCCCTGGGTGCGGGCATATTTGATGAAGTCCCAGACGATCAGGAAATAGCCGCAGAACCCCATCCGCTTGATGACCCCGAGCTCGTAATCCAGTCTCTGCTGGTGTTCGGCCGGAATCTCGCCGCCGAAGCGCTGCCGCAGGCCCTGGACGCAAAGCTCCTTCAAATAGTCGCTCTGGTCGCCCCCCCCGGGGACCTTGAACTCCGGCAGCAGCATCTGGCCCATGGGGATTTCGAGGTGGCACATCTGGGCGATCTTGACCGTGTTGGCGCAAGCCTCGGGCGCGTAGGAGAAGAGCTTGGTCATCTCCTCCGGGGACTTGTAGTAGTATTCGCGGCTGGCGAAAGCGAGGCGGTCCCGGTCTTCCAGGCGGCGGCCGGTGGCGATGCACACGCGCGCGTCCTGGGCCTCGGCGTCGCCCTTCTCCGGGAAATGGCAGTCGTTGGTGGCCACCAGCGGTATTCCGGTGCGCCGGGAGACCTCCTGCAGCGCCTTGATCACCTCGCGCTGCTCCGGCATGCCGTGGTCCATCATCTCGAGATAGAAACAGTCCGGATCCAGCGCGTCGCGGTACGAGACGGCGAGCTTGGCGCATTCTTCCAGGTCCCCGCGCAGGGCGGTCTGGGCGATCTCACCCTTGAGGCAGCCGGAGAGGACCACCAGCCCCTTGGCGTGCTGGGCCAGAAGTTCGCGGTCGATGCGGGGATCGTAGTAATAGCCCTCCAGGAAGGCCTTGGTCGAGAGCTGCATGAGGTTCTGGTAGCCCTCGAAGTTGCGCGCCAACAAGGTCAGGTGGCAGTTCTCCTTCTGCGAATGCCCGCGGTCCGTGCGCTTGCCCTTGGAGAAATAGACCTCGCAGCCGACGATGGGGTTGAGGCCGACCTTGCGGCACTGGGCGTAGAAATCGATGGCCCCGTACATGTTGCCGTGGTCGGTCATGGCCATGCCCTTGGCCCCGTCCCGCGCCAGGTTGCGCAGGAGCTGGGAGGGCTGCTTGCCGTCCTTGTCCGTGAAACGGATGATGCCGTCGAGCATCGAGTACTCGGAGTGGTTGTGCAGGTGGACGAACTCGGCCTTGTTCATGGGAAAAGGGTGGGAGAGTATTTTACGAAATTGCCAGGCTGGTTTCTTTATATAATGCCGTCCGCATGGCCCGCCCCTCCCGTCCCGACTACTTCTTCCCCGACCCGGCCTTGGTCGAGAAGAAAGTGCGCCTACGGACCGTCTACAAAGGCCGCTGCGTGGGCTTCAACGTCGACGATGTCCGCCTGCCCAACGGTCGACTGGCCAAACGCGAGTACCTCGACCACCACGGCGCCGTGGGAGTACTGCCCTTCCTCGACCGGCGCACCGTGATCCTGGTGCGGCAGTTCCGCTATCCCGTAGGCCGAGTCACGCTGGAAATCCCCGCGGGCAAGCTCGATGCGGGAGAATCACACCTCACCTGCGTCAAGCGGGAACTGCGTGAGGAGACCGGGTACACGGCACGCCGCATACGCCACCTCATCGATTATTGGCCCACCCCGGCCTTCTCCAACGAGCTCCTGCGCCTCTACACGGCCGAAGGGCTCTCCCCTGGCCGCCACTCACCCGATAACGATGAATTCATCGAGGCCGTCGCCGTGCCCTTGCGGGAGGCCCTGAGTCTGGTCCGCCTCGGCCGTATCCGGGATTCCAAGACCGTAATTGCCCTCCTGGCAGCGCGCGGCCTAGCCTGAGCACCATGGACGAAGAACAACGCGCGCTTATCCGCCGCATCGCTTCGGTCGTAGGCCACGAACTGCGCAATCCTCTGGCCGTGATCAACAATTCCGCCTACTTCGTCAGGACTAAACTCGCTGGCGCGCCGGCCCCGGACCCGAAGATAGAAAAGCATCTGGGAATCATCGCATCCGAAATCGCCCGCGCCGACCGAATAATAGGTGACATGCTCTCCTTCTCCCGTCCCTTGGAGCTCCATCCGGCCGCAGCAGACCTAACCGCCATCGCGGAGACGGCACTCCAGGACTGCGCCGTCCCCGACGGGATCAAAACCACCTTGAAGAAGCCCAAGGCCGGGATCATAGTCCGGGCGGACGCCCGCGTCATCGGCGACGCTTTGCGCCGCATCATTGAGAACGCTCTGGCGGCCATGGACGGCCAAGGGACCCTAACGGTCCTGGCCGGCGCGGCCGGAGGTTCCGGATTCGTGGAAGTCCGCGACAGCGGTTCGGGACTGGCGCCCGAAGCCCTGGCCGCGCTGTTCCAGCCCTTTTTCACGACCAAACCCCGCGGGCTGGGCCTGGGCCTAGCCATCGCGCAGAAGGCGGCGGCGGCCCACCAGGGCCGCCTCTCGGCCAAGAACCTCTCCGGTGGCGGGGCCTCCCTGACCCTGTTCCTCCCCCAAGCATGAGCACGCCCTTCCCCGACGCCCTCCACTCCGTACTGCAAGGCGGAACTTTGCCGCTACATCGCGCCCGTCTCGCCTTAGGGGCGGTCATCGACGGAGGCGCCACCGCGGCCCAAGCCGGAGCCTTCCTGGGCGCGCTGGCCTTACGCGGCCCCGCCGCCGACGAGCTCGTGGGCTTCGGCCAGGCCTTACGCGAACGCTGCGTCAGGGTCAAGGTGAACCGGACGCCGCTGCTTGATACCGGCGGCAACTCCACGGCCGTCGCCTTCATCGCGGCCGGCGCCGGAGCGGCGGTGGCCGAGCAGGTCGGCCGCGGCCTGTGCTGGCGGCCCGGCTTGGCCGAAGTACTGGATATCCTAGGGGTGCGTCTGGATGACTCTCCAGAGGACTCCCGGCGTTGCGTGGAGGCTACGGGGATATGCTTCCTGCCCCAACAGGCGTTCCATCCCACCCTGGAGCGAGTTAGCCCGCTGCGCCAGGACCTGGGCGTGCGCACGGTCTTTGACCTCCTGACGCCCCTGGCCCATCCGGCCGGAGCCGGTCGGCAGCTGCTGGGTGTGCCAGCCGCGCCGCTGGTGCCCCTGCTCGCCCGGGCTCTCAAGTCGCTGGGCAGCGAATCCGCCATGGTAGTCAGCTCCCGCGACGGCCTCTGCGGGTTCTCTCTTGCGGCGCCGACAGTAGTCGCGCATCTGCGCGCGGGCCGCATCGAGGAATATGAAGTAGACGCCGCCGCCTTGGGCCTGCAGCGCCGGCCGGCCGCGGACTGCGTTAGCCGCAGCCCCGCCGCCGAAGCGGCCCTCGTGCTCGCCACCCTCAAAGGCGAGCGCGGGCCAGCCTACGACGCGGCGCTGCTCAACGCCGCCGCCGCATTGATCGTCGCGGACCGGGCATCGGATTTCAAGGAGGGCTTGGCCCGGGCCGCAGAATCCATAGACAGCTGCCGAGCCCTACAGACGCTGGAAGCCGTCAAAAAGCTGGGCCGCACCTGACCGCAGTCACGGCGCGCGTTGGAAGAGTTCCTGCTCGATGATCTGGATGCTGGTGCGCAGGGCCGTGGACCGACTATCCCGCTCCGCGCTCGCAAGCTCAGCATCGAAGACGCGCAGGACCGTGCGTCCATCGCTCCACCAGAACTTATTATTGCTCCGCCGGGGGTCACCGTAGACTAGGGCCATGTCCTGGGCCAAGGACTCGGCGGACTTGCGGCGGGAGAAGTTCAGATCATAGATCAGCTGGATCTCGGCCAAACGGCTCTTCCGGAACCCCAACCAGATGGTCTGGACGCTAGCCGGGAAACTCTGGGCGAACTGGCGCTCCACCCGCAGGCGCCGCACCCGACCGCGGCGTTCCACGACGGCGGGCCATTCCCGCACCGGCGGATAGCGCCGCTCGACATCCTTCAACGAAGCGCCCAGATAGAGGCCCGCCAGCGAACGCTGAATGTCAGGGGGTTCTTCCTGCCCGAAAACCAGGATGGCCCCGGGCTGGAGCAGAGCCACGCCCAACAACGCCAAAACCACCGCCCTCCCGCCTAAAGACATCGCCATTGCCTAGTTCCTGCCGGGCCCCATTATGGCATTTTCCCGCCGGGGACGGCCGGGCGCAGGCGCGCGCGCAGCGCGTCGCGCAACAGCGCGATGTGCAGCCAATAGCGCCCCTGCTCTGGCGCGGCGCGCTCCGGCTCCTGGGCGAGTGCCAGCGCCCGGTCGTAGAGCCGCAAGGCCGCAGGCCCATCGCCCGCGCGCTCCCGAAGCACGCCCAGATTGAGGCACGCGCGCGGGTCATCCGGGGCCAACGCCGAGGCCCGCTCGAATTGCGCCCGGCTCTCCTGGTAGCGCCCGGCCAGGGCCAGCGCGATGCCGAGATCCGTCCGGTAATCCGCACGGCCCGGCGACCGCGCGGTCAGAGCTTCAAGGAAGACCCGGGCCTCGGAGAGTCGACGGCGATCCTGCAGCCAGAGCGCTTTCTTCCAGACTTCGTAGCCATCCACCGTCATGGCGCGCTCCAAGCAAGCACGCGCCTCCGGCTTACGGCCCTCGCGCCAGCGCGCCAAGGCCAGTTCCGAGAGGATCTCCACCCGCAGCGCGCGCGGTGCCCCGGGGCCGAGTCCGGCCAACGCCTTCTCCCAATCGCGCCGGGCGGCGGCGGGATCGCGCGCCGCCAACCGGCGGCCCGCGTAGTACCAAGACAAGGCGCCTCGACCCTGGGGCCGGGGCCAAGAAAGCAGCGCGGTCTCAACCGCTAGCCTCTGGCAGCCCAGGAAATAGAGCGAGACTACCAGGCATAAGGTCGCCGTCGGCACTGCCGTGCCGCGCGCCGAAGAAGTTTGGCCGAACGGTGAGGGGGCCGCGCGCCGCTGCCAGGCCCGGCGCGCCAGTTCCGCAAGGGCGCAGCCGGCCAGGGTCAGCAGGCAGGGCAGCAAGGGCTTAAGATACCGCGCTTCCAGAGTCATAGGAACATAGATCAAGATAAAATAGGCACAAAGGAGCCCGGTGGCCGCAACGCCGGGGTCGTGGCGCAGCAGCAGAAGCCCCAACCCCGCCAGAAGGATGACCGGGCCATGCAGGCGCAGCAGGTAGGCTAGCCTCTTTAGGCAGGAGCGCGCATAAGCTCCGGGTACCGCGACGATGATTTTGAACGCGGCGGCGCGCATCGTCGCCAGGTAGCTCTCTCCGTCGCCGCCGGGCAGGACCCGGCCGGCGAGGATGTCTTGATAGGGCCCATCCACGTTCTCCACGACCCCCAGAGTCGCGGCGAAGAAGTTGCGGGTGGCGGCATGGTCCTCACAAGGGATGAAGCGATGGAACTGCCAGGCGTTGCGCGCCACCCAGGGCGTCAGGAATAGATAAGAAGCGAGGGCCACGATCCAGGCGCCGCGGCGCCGCGACAGGGCCAGAACCGGCGGGAAAAGGAAGAGGACGGAGCGGCACAACAGGCTGACGGAAATCGCCAGTCCCAGAGCCCAAGAGCGCCCCGCATTCGGCGCGCGTGCCCAGGCCGTCAAGGCCACGGCCACGAGCATCATCAGCAGGGCATAGAAATCCTCAATCTCGTAGGGCGTGCTGAGGCGGCTCAGGTCCGGATGGAAGGCAACCAGCGCCCCCGTGACGAGCCCCGCCAGGGGCGAATGGAGCTCGCAGGCGACCCAGCCCGCCAGCGGAATTTCCAGACTCGCCAGCAAGGCCTCGATCCTGGGCGCTGCGGGCCTGCCCGAGGACCCATAATCCTCCGCCGCAGAGAGGAATGCCGGAAAAATGACGCCGCGGAATGCGGAGGGCTCGCTCCTCCAGCCCAGAACCTTGAACTCTGCCAGGTTCTGCCCGAGGTCGAAATACTCCAGATGCTCAGCGCGGCTGCGCTGCGCCGTCTGCAGAGGGGTGGAAGCGGCCCCAACGCTGCGCCACCGCAGCCCCGTCCCGATGGCGCAGATTGCGACTCCAACGCATAACTGGAGGCGCCGCCAGAGGCGCCCGCGCTGCAGCGTCACCGCAGGGCCGGCCGCCGGCGCGTGGCGCGGGCCAGGCGGTCCTGGCCGGAGTAATAACGAAAAGTGACGCGCCCGAGGCGGCTGATGAAATCCTTGGCCGCCCGATAGTCGCGGTTCTCGCCCGTGAGCACGGTCATCGCATAGTCGCCGCGGGGCGTGAAGAAGATGGCCGAGTCGTGGCAGGCCATGCGCAGCAGCCCGGTCTTATGCGCGATTTCCCATCCGGCAGGCAAGCCCTTGGCCAGACGCGAAGGCACGGCCTTGCGCCGCTTGAGGATGTCCAGCATAAGGGAACTCGCGTACCGGTCCACCGCCTCCCCGCGATAGATCTTCTCCAGGAGCATGGTCATCTCCCGGGCGGTCGTGTAGTTCTCGTGAGCGACCCGGCCGCCCTTGATGCTCATGCCCTCGGGATATATCCCGGTATACAGCAGCCCCATGCGCGAGAACTGCTGCTGGACGTAGCCGATGCCCAAGGCATTCAGGAGCATGGCGGTCGCGGTGTTGTCGGATTCGTTGATCATGTGGATGAGCAGCTCTTCGACGGTAAGCCGCGTGCCGTCCGGCCGCCATTTCAGGCTGCCCGACCCGCCCACCCGCGTACTCCGGCGCAAGGTGACGCGCTCATGAAGGGCGAGCTCTCCCGCACCGATCTGGTAGAAGACCGCGATCATGACCGGGACCTTGATCAGGCTGGCCGCGGGAAAGAGCTCATCGGGATTATGGCTCCAGGCGCGCCGCGTCCGCAGATCCTTCAAGACGATGGCGACGCGGCCGGGGTGGCGGGACACCAGACCCGCCAACTCTGCCGTCATCCGCTCCCATTCGACGTCCTCCTGGCTCGGTGCCCAGGCCGGAGCGGCCGCGGGCACGATGGCAGCCTCGACCGGAGCAGGCGATGTGGCCGGCGCCGTCGACGCGGCGGTCATGGGCCTCAGGACGGCCGCGGGCGCGGCGGGAAGGGCCGCAACGGCCCGCGCCGCCTCTTCCACTCCGACAGAAGGCGCACCCGTCTCCTGGCTCCAATCAAGACGGTAACCGAGGACATAGGAAGCGGCGACCACCATCATGGCCGCGGATAGCAGGATGTCGAGCCGCGCCAGCCGCGCGGGCGTGCGTGCCGGAACGCGCGGTGCCGCGCTGGGGCCCTCCGCCGTACCGCCAAGACGATGGATCATCTTCGTGCCGGCCGCTGGGCGCCGCGCCAGCACAGTTGCTCCGCGGGCCGCGGCCTAGGACCGCGGCTAGGGCGCTTGATTGACGGGCGCCGGCCGGCTCGGGAATGTGAGCTTCTCGCCTCCAGCATCCAGGTCCACGGAAATGGTGGCGCCCACCTCGAACCTCTTGAGCAGCATCTCCTCCGCCAGCGGGTCCTCGATCATGCGCTGGATGGTGCGCTGCAAGGGCCGGGCACCGTAGTTGGGATCGAAGCCGGTCTTGAGCAGGTGGCCTTCCGCCGCCTCGCTGAACTCGATCTTGAACCCCTGCACCTCGATTTTAGCGCGCACGCGCGCGAGCATCAGTTTTAGGATTTGGCGCATCTCGGGCTCGCTCAAGGAATGGAAGACGATGATATCGTTGACCCGGTTGATGAACTCCGGGTTGAAGACACGCTTGACCTCTTCCATCACCGTGTCCTTCATCTTCTTGTAGTCGCGCTCGTCCTGCTTCTCGTCCGGGGCGATGAAGCCCAGCGCCTTGCCGCGCAGGATGAGACGCGCGCCCACGTTGGAGGTCATGATGACCACGGTGTTCTTGAAGCTTACCTTATGCCCCAGGTTATCGTTGAGGATGCCGTCATCCATGACCTGTAGGAGGATGTTGAAGACATCGGGGTGGGCCTTCTCGATCTCGTCGAGCAGCACCACGGAATAGGGCTTGCGCCTGACCGCCTCGGTCAGCTGCCCGCCCTCCTCGTATCCCACATAACCCGGAGGCGCGCCGATGAGGCGCGAGACCGCGAATTTCTCCATGTACTCAGACATGTCGACGCGCACGATGGCTTCCTCGTTGTTGAAGAGGAAATCGGCCAAAGCTCGCGCCAGCTCGGTCTTGCCCACACCCGTGGGGCCGAGGAACAGAAAGCTGCCGATGGGCTTCTTCGGCTCCTTGAGTCCCGCCCGGGACCGGCGGATGGCCTGGGACAGGGACTTGATGGCCTCATCCTGCCCGATGATGCGCTTATGCAGGACCTCCTCCATGTGCACCAGCTTCTCGGTCTCGGATTCGGTGAGGCTGGTAACGGGGACCCCTGTCCACTTGGAGACGACGACCGCGATGTCCTCGGCCGTGATCGTGGGAGTAGACTGGTCGCGCTTCTCGCGCCACTTCTTCTTCTGCTCCTCCAAGGCCTTGCGCAGTTCCTTCTCCTTGTCACGCAGACGCGCGGCCTTCTCATACTCCTGGCCCGAAATGGCGGTGGATTTCTCCTTGACCACCTTCTCGATCTCCGTCTCCTTATCCTTAAACTGGGGGGGCATCTGAGTGGTCTGCAGCCGAGCCCGCGAGCCGGCTTCGTCGATGAGGTCGATAGCTTTGTCTGGGAGGAAGCGCTCCGAGATGTAGCGGTCAGCCAGGCCCGCAGCGGCGGCCAGGGCCGCGTCGTCGTATTTCACCTTATGGTGCGCTTCGTATTTCTCGCGCAAGCCCTTGAGGATGGCGACGGTCTCGTCGACCGAAGGCGGCTCCACGATGATGGGCTGGAAACGGCGTTCCAGCGCGGCGTCGTGCTCGATATGCTTGCGGAACTCGTCGAGGGTGGTCGCGCCGATGCACTGCAATTCGCCGCGCGAGAGCGCCGGCTTGATCATGTTGGAGGCGTCGATGGCGCCCTCGGCCGCGCCGGCGCCGATGACGGTGTGCAGTTCGTCGACGAACAGGATGATCTGGCCCTTGGAGCGGCGGATCTCCTCGATGATGTTCTTCAGGCGCTGCTCGAACTCGCCCCGATACTTGGTGCCGGCCACGACCAGGGCCAGGTCCAGAGACAGGACCCGCTTGTTGTTCAGAATCTCGGGAACATCTCCCGTGGAGATCTTCTGCGCGAGCCCCTCCACGATCGCGGTCTTGCCCACGCCCGGATCGCCGATCAGGACGGGATTGTTCTTCTGGCGGCGCGCCAGGATCTGGATCATGCGCTCGATCTCGTCGTGACGGCCGATGACCGGGTCGAGCTTGCCTTCCCGCGCCATGACCGTCAGGTCGCGGCCGAACTCATCCAAGGTCGGCGTCTTCGACTTGGTCCGGGCGGGGGCCTGCGGCTGGCCGCCTTGCTGCTGGGCTTGCCCCTCGCCCAGGAGATTGAGCACTTCCTCGCGCACGGCCTCCAGGCGCAGACTCAGATTCTCCAGCACCCGTGCGGCCACGCCCTCCTCCTCGCGGATGAGCCCCAGGAGGAGATGCTCGGTCCCGACATAGGAATGGCCCATGTGCTGGGCCTCCTCGACCGAGTATTCCAGGACTTTCTTGGCGCGGGGCGTGAAAGGGATTTCGCCGAGCAGCATGACGTTGTCGCCCGTGCCCACGATCTTCTCGATCTCGGAGCGCACCCGGCGCAGGTCCACGCCGAGGTTGGCCAGGACTTGAGCCGCCACGCCTTCGCCCAAGGCGATCAAGCCGAGCAGGATGTGCTCGGTGCCGACATAATCATGGTTGAGCCGCTTGGCCTCTTCCTGAGCGCTGAGGATGACGCGCTGCGCTCTTTCCGTAAATCGGTTCGACATAATCGTTCTCCTGATTAGTACTGCTTTCAATGCCATGATACATTTTTTTGACGACTCAAGTTTCCCGGGAATTAACTTATTCGTAACCGAATATTTATTGTCGGGGGGCCGCCAGAGCGCAAGCGGTGCCGGACCTCGCCATGCCTCGCGGGCGGCCCCGGCGGTCGGCGCGGGCCCCAATAAATAAGCAGCCCCCGCTTGCGCGAGGGCTGCCGTTTAACGAGTCGCAGTCTTACTTGGCGGCCGGGGCCGGAGCGGAGGCGGGCTGGCCGCCTAAGTCCACCTTGGCCTTCTTGGCATGCTTCTTGGCGTGCTTCTTGCCATGCTTCGCAGCCTTCGGGGCCGCGACGACCGGCGCGGGCTGCGTCACGGCAGCGCTGTCTTGCGGCACGGCGGCAGGCGGGGTCTGGGCGAACACGGACCCGGCAAAGCCGAGAACGGCGATCACGGCGACGATGAGCTTTAACATGTTTATGTTATACCTCCATCATGATGTAGCCTCTCTTGCGAGGGGCACTTTTGTGCACATCTATAATACGGGCGAACCGCGAAAAGGTTCTGCCGCATCCAAAGGCGCTCCTTTACCGATTCCTATCCAAACCATAACCAAAAATTGTCTGGACATCCTGGCCCTGCGGCCCCATACTCATCGCAGAGAATAGCCTGGGCCGCAAGCAGCTTCCGGCAGGGGCAAGAGAGTTCGCCATGAAACGAGTCAGCGGCATATGGAGTTGGTTGTTTGCAGCGGGGCTGCTACTGACAGCATGGGGCCAGGCCTGGGCCGCGAGCACTGCGACCCCCTCCAGCATCCTTTCCAGCCACGTCATGCTTCAGGCCACCGCGATTGCGGGGCCGATCAATGGGTTGCATACCTGCGTGTGCAGCGGGCCGAAGTGCCTATGGCCGGATGACAAGCCAGGCACAACTATTGAACACGGCTACTGTGGCGATGGCTATAACGACTGCTACGGCTTCGTCCGCAGGGTCTGGAACCCCTTCCTGGCAGGAATGACTGCGGCGTGCCGTAAGACGGCCGGGATGGGGACCTCGACGGCTCTTCCGGTGGGCGACGCTCCGGACTCGCTATGGGCGAAGATCACTGACCCAACCATGCTCATCTCGGGCGATGTGCTGGCAACTGCGCAAGGCCATGCCTGGGGTAACAAATGGCACGGAGGCCTCTTTGCCGGTGGCGCCACCAGCAAGGGCTTCTACTACTACTTCGATGACGAACCCTCCGGGGCCACGAGCGCCATAAAGCGCTCTACGACCGGGTGGAATGGCTTTCGTTACTATTACAAGCCGACTCATTACTTATTGCAGAATCCGTGCCCATGAGCGAACCCGAATAAGGCCGGACCGGCTCGGTACGACCTTCGGGTGCTAGCGACGACGCCGCTGGCGGAACGGCCGTGGACAGACTCAGCATGTCCACGGCCGTTCCTTTTGCGCCCTCGCAGGCCGATTATCCTATAATCGCTCCCGCCATGGGGACTTTCTTCTCTTTGCTGACGGCCATCATCTGGGCCGCGGCCGTCATCCTCCTCAAGCGCTCCGGGGAGACCATGCCGCCGTTCGCCCTCAACATCTTCCGCGTCGTGGTCTCCGCCGCCCTGCTCCTGCCGACCTTGGTATTCGCCGGACAAATGCGCCTGCTGGGCTCGCCGCGGGACGTGGCCCTCCTCTTCGCCAGCGGGATACTTTCCATCGCAATCTCCGACACGCTGTTCCACATGAGCCTCAACGCGGTCGGCGCCGGTATCTCCGCGGTCATCGACTGCCTCTACGCGCCGCTGACCGCCCTCTTCGCGACACTCCTTCTGGGAGAGCGCCTCAGCCCCCGCCAAATCCTCGGCATGGCTCTGGTGATCTCCGGGGTCTTGGCCGCCGCGCAGCACGAGCCTCCCCGTGGCGTCACCCCGCAGCGCTTGGCCCTGGGCGCGGCCTGGGGCGTGCTCTCCATGATCACATTGGCCCTGGGCATCGTGATCGCCAAACCGGCGCTCGGCCGCACGCCCGTGCTTTGGGCCACGGCGATGCGCCAGCTCGGTTGCCTGTGCGTGATGGCCCCCGTAGTCTCGCTGTCCCCGCGCCGCCGGGAGCTGCTGCGGGCCCTGCGCCCCTCGCGGGCCTGGCGGTTCGCCTTGCCGGCGGCCGTGCTCGGCTCCTACCTCGCCCTGCTCTGCTGGATCGCCGGAATGAAATACGCCAAGGCGGGGGTCTCCGCCATCCTCAATCAGTCGAGTTCGATCTACGTCCTCATCCTGGCCGCGGTCTTCCTGAAAGAGCCGTTCACGCGCCGCAAGCTGATCGCCACCTCGCTAGCGCTGGCCGGCATCGCGCTGGTGACCTTCTGAAGGCGAGCGCCGCGCCGGGCGCCTCTGGAGGGACCGGCTGGCGCGCAGGATGGCGCGATACACCTGCTCCACGAAACCGCGATCCGCGCCGCTGCGGCGGGCCTGCCCCAGGACATTGGCCAGCACGTCGGCCTCCCGGCGAAGGTCCCGCACCCGGGGCTTGAGGGGCGCCAGGGCGCACACGATCCGGGACCTTTGCACCAGGGCGCGCACAATAGCCCGGTCCCAAAAATCAATTCGGCGGCGCAGGGCCGCCAGACGCCGCGACTGCGGGTCGGCCACGGCCTAAAGCCCGAAGCCGCCTTTGTATTCGCGCAGCATCTGGGCAAGGATAAGGATTTCTGGATGGGCGTGCTGGAGCTTGGGCAGGACCACGCGGATGCGGTCTTGACACTGGGCCAGCTTAGCCTTGAATTCGGGAGAGAGGGAGGGGCCCTCCCAGTGGAACCGCTTCAAATCCAGAATCACGCGGCTGTGGCTGCGCCCCAGGGACTGGCCCAGGCCCTGCCAAAGACGCGCTGCCTCCGCGCCGCTCAACTTGCCCTCGCACTTGAGCCAGACTTCGCGCCGGGCGTGCAGGAACTCCACCTGCATCCGGAAATCCCGGGCCTTGAGGCGCGCGGCTAAGGACTCCCAGACACCATGAGCGGCCCAGGCGGAATCCGGCTGGCGATAGGCGGTGCGCAACAGGCGCGGGTGCTGGAACAGCCCCAACTTGAGCGTCAGGCTGGTCCAAGCCGCGGCGCACACGGCGGCTGCGGCAGCGGCGCGCTCCATCCCGGTCGGCGCGCCCAGGGCCGCGTGCGCCCGGCGCTCCAGGTCCGCGATCCAGGCCCGGACCTCGCGGTTGGGGCCGAACAGCCGGCCAGCGAGGAAGATCGGGTACGACTTACGGATGTCGCGGGCGAAGCTGGCGGCCTTCCGGGCCAGCATGGGATTGGAGGAATCCTTAAGCTTGAGGTAGCCGTTGAGCCAGACTTCCACCGCTCGGTAGATGCTGGGCCCGAGCCGGCGATAATCCTCGGCGAAGCACCGGCGCTGAAGCCCCTCGATCTGTGCGGCCGAGAGCTTGGGGTGCTTGACCATGGCGGTGAAGCCAGAAGCGCTGCGGCAAAAAGTCTCAGGATCTGCTGCCAGGTCCGCGCGCAGCCGCCCCTCGGCCTGCACCCGATCCCAGAAGGGCGTGCCGGGCGTGGGGCCGTAGATGAGGAACTGCGCCAGGGCGGGCTTCAAGGCCAGCAGGCCGTCGAGCTCCTGCTCCACCGTCGCCTCGTCCTGATAGTCGAAGCCCACGATCATGGAAGACAGGATCGTGATGCCGTGCTCGCGCAGTTCCCGGAACACCTCCGCGACGGGCCGGCCCGTCTGCTTGCCGTAGCCGGAGCGCGTGCCCTCGTAGCCGATCCAGACCCCGTCTATGCCCATCTCCAGGAGTTCCTCGACCCGGTATTGGCTCAAGGCCCGGATGCTGGCGAAGGCGAAGATGGAGAGCGGGCGGCCGGACTGTAGCGCCAGCTCCCGGAACTCCATGGCCCTCTTCTTGTCGAGCAGAAAATCCTCATCGATGACCGTGAAGGACATGTGCGGATCCATGTCCAGATAGCGCTCCACAACGTTGAAGATGTCCCGCCCCGTGGGCAGGAGCTTGATATGCTGGCGCTTGAAGTAGTGGGAGGTGCAGCAGAAATCGCAGCCGTTCGGACAGCCCAGGCCGGCGAAGATCATGCCCGTGTTGCCGGCCGGCAGGCCGAAGACCTTGAGCCGGCTGACGACCAAGGGATGCTGGTACGGACCGGGATGATGCTCCTCACCCAGGAGCTTCCGAAAGAACTCAACCCCCTCGCCCCGGCAAATATGATCACCGTAGGGTTTGAGGAACTCCTCGCCCAGCACCGTCCCGTAGCCGCCCAATACGATCCGGCTCTTGGGGGCGTAGCGGCGGATGAGCGCCACGATCTCCTTCATGCGGTGGAACGTGGATAGGATGAAGGAGACGCCCACGTAATCGTAGCCTTTCTTGAGCTCCCGGATGAGCTCGCTCCGGGAGGGATATTGCAGCACCACGGCCGGCGCTTGGATGTTGGCGGCGATATATTCCAAGGAAAAGTGATGATGGACCGCCCGGGGGCTGAAGATCCCTTGCGCGCGCGTGACTTGCCCGAAAAGCAGCTCATAGCCCACGCTGGGGCCGTCTCCGCACTCGGGGCCCAGAGGCCGGCAGATGCTCGTAAATAGGATTCTTTTCATTTGATACCAACATTATACCTTGTTTACGCTCCGCTGCCGAGGCTGGCGACAAGCCGCCCGGTGTCGGTCAGCGCAGAAAAACCGCGCGCCAAGGACTTGAGGGCGCCGATGTGCTGGGCTTCGGTGCGGGTGGCCGTGGCGTCCACGGCCACGAAGGTATGCCAGCCCAGATCGAAGGCGGCCCGCGCCGTGGACTCGACGCAAAGGTCGGTCTTGACCCCGGCCAGCGCCAGTTGGGTGACCCGGTCCGTCTTCAGCCGCGCCTCCAGAGCCGGGTTGGAGAAAGCGCTGTAGCGCGTCTTAAGGTAGGTGTCGCCGGCCCGCGGCTCCAAGACCGCCGCCACCCGGGCCCAGGGCGAGCCCGCCAGGCACGCTTCCTGCCACCAACGGGCCATGAGCCCGCCGTCCCGGGCCAGGTCCTCGTGCGCATGCAACGTGAACAAGACCGGCCGTCCGGCGGCGCGGAAGGCCTCCACGAGGCGCCTGACGTTGCGCAAGGCGGCGCGGCCGGAGGGCAGATAGGCCGGCGCGCTCCGGTCCAGGAAAAAATCCTGCATGTCCACGACCAAAAGGGCGGCCGCGGCCGGCTCGAAGGGCGGAGACGGACAGCGCCGCGGCGCCGACTCCTGCAACCAAGCCTCGGCCTTCCGGGGCATGGAGTCGGTTGTGACATAGCAATCCAGCTCGCGCCGCTGCGCGCGCAGGCCGGCGGCGGCCGAAGTCTTGAGGCGCTCGCTCCAGAGCTGGCCGCAGGAGGTCTCGGACGCCACCTCCTCCGGGGAGCTGGGAGACAAGATGACCTGGAAACCGCTCTGTTCGAGTTCCGCCGCGGCCGCCCGCAGCGACGGCGGAGCCTCGCTCCAGACGAAGGCCGTCCCGCTGCGCTGCGCCGCCAAAGTGGGGTTGACCGGCGTGACCTTGATGAGGAAATGCCGCGGGTCGAAGGCCCGGGCGATGGCGCCCGGCTCCAAGGCCTCGCCCGGGCCGGGAGCGAAGTTGAGGGTCACCTTGCGGTCGCCGGGCTTGACGAAGCGGCGGCCGAAGTCCGCCACCTCCTCCAGGCGCCACTTCTTGATCGGAATGATCTCCTGGCGCTTCTCTTCATCGACGGAATGCAAGGAGAATTGGAGCTGGAAGCGCCCGCCGCCGAAGCATTCGTCCTTAACGCGCGCGAGCTCCGCGAACCAGGCCGCGGTCACGGGACTCTTGGGCGCCACGCTGGAGACGCTGGCAATGATCCCCGGGCCGGGGAACTCCCTGGCCAGACCCCGCAAGGCCTCGAGGACCGCCGGATTCAGGGACGGCTCGCCCATGCGCGCGAAGTGGATCTTGACCTTGGGATGGCGCAGAAGGTCCAGGTCCGGGTTCCGCCGGGCCATGAACCGGACCTGGTCGAGCATCTCCTCCGCCGACAGGTTCCCCTGATAGCCGGCCGCGGCCGCGTCGCACATGCGGCAGCCTACCGCGCAGCCCGCCTGCGTCGATATCATCATGACCCACTTGGCGGCCTTGGGCAGGCCCGGCTCCCTGGTGTCCACGAACTCCACGCGGCGCGGCGGCTCGCCCGGCAGTTCCGCCAGGTACAGTGTGGCCAGCCCCGCCGCCTGCCGCTCTTCCGCGATCCTCACGGCCTGCCCTCCAGGAACCCGATGCACCGCATGGCTGCCTTGACCCCCGATCCGGCCGCGACCACGACCTGGCGGTCTTCGCCCGCGGCGTCGCCGGCCACGAAGAATCCGGGCGGCAAGCGCCCGGCCGGGAAAGGCAGGCGGGGCGGGACCTTCCCGACGAGGACGAAGAGCGCGTCCACAGCGAGGCGCCGACGGGTGCCACAGCTAGAGACATCCACCGCTTCCAGGCGGCGACGGCCGTGCAGGCGCAGCACGCGCGCGCCCAGGGACATCACGATGCGCGGGTTGTCGCGCAGCCGGCGCCGCAACAGGCGATGCGCCTTGACCTCGCCGCTGCGGCAGATAAGATGGACCGCGCGGGCGTGGCGCGACAAGGCCAGTGCCTGGTGCGCGGCCGCCTCGCCGCCCCCGGCCACGGCCACGGTCCGCCCGCTCCAACGGCTGGCGCGATCAAAGGCCGCGTGGAAGACCCCGCACCCGCGCAGCCGCTTCTCCTGGGGCAAGGCCAGGTCGTCGAAAGGCGCGCCGGGACAGTACACCAAACTGCGCGCGGCCAGAGCCCGGCCATGGTCCAGGCTCAGCAGGAACCCCCGGGCCCCGCGGCGGGCACTTCGGACAGTGGCGTGCCGAGTCCGCAGGCCCCAACGCCGGGCCTGCCGGACCCAGCGCTCCATAAGCCGGCCGCCATCTATGCCGGCGGGGAATCCGGGGTAATTCTCGATGCGGCCCAAGCCGCGCGCCTGGCCGCCCAGGTGGCCGGATTCGACCAGCAGGACGCGATAGCCCGCCCGCGCCAGATGCAGCCCGGCGGCCAAGCCGGCAGGCCCGCCTCCCACAATCACGCTTTCCCAGCTGGCGGCCTGGCGCATCGCCTACAGTTTACTAGTGTACCCTGGCCCATTACAAGACGGCCAAAACGCCTGCGCCGCCGAAACAATTCCGACCTTGCAATCCCACCCGGTCCTGCTATACTAACGCAAGGAATCGGGATACGGGTGGCCATGCGCAAAGACATCTATATCAGCTGGGATATATCGTCCCTGCCGCCGCGCTCATTCTGCTTGAGCATCGCGGCGTTGCTGTTGCTCATCATGGCGCCCGAATTGGGCTCTGAGAATGTGGACTTGACGAGCTATTACCCCGCTCCCTCCGGCGTATACAATAAGATGATAACCTATGAGAACGCCTACCTCGCCACCAACTCCGGCCATGTAGGCATCGGCACCACAAATCCCGCGGCAAAACTCCAGGTCGCTTCCGGCAATCTCATAATAGACGGCATCGGCGGCGGGCTCGATTACACTCCTTCACCCGCCAGCAAGGGCTATTTGCGCATCAACCTCGATTCAACCGGCTGCACCTACCCGCGCATTGTCGCGCCCAACAGCAACAGCGTCTGCCCGTCAGGATTTTACGCCACTTGGACCCAGGGACTGTATATCGACGGCTTGTCCTACCAGAATCACGGCGGGAATGTCTATGCCGCCTTGTCCGGCGGAGTCAAGACGAGTCAAGTCTGCAGTTTCACGGCCGACGAGTTGGCTGGCTTATGCTGGAAGGAAGCCCAGCCCAACAAATACATATCGGATCCTAGCGCGGCGGCGGGTTGGGGGACCGTTTCTCAAGCCACGCCGCCGTATACCGAGGGAGCGGTATTGACCGTCTACTGCTGCCCACGGTAAAGAACGCCAGGAGCGCTTATGAGCCAAAGAAAGATCAACATCCATTTTGACCTGACCCTGCCGCCGCAGGCGGTGACCCTGGGCTTCGCGGCGGCCATCCTACTAGCGTTCGCCCCTGAATTGGGCTCGGAAAGCGTGAACTTGTCGAACTATTATCCCGCCCCATCAGGCGTCTACACCCAGATGATCACCACGCAGAACACCTTCCTGGCCACGACGGCCTCCAGCAACGTCGGCATCGGCACCACAAGCCCCGCGGCAAAACTCCAGATAGCCGCTGGCAATGTCATCTTGAACGGCAACGGCTCGGGCCTGGCCTTCGCTCCCTCTTCCCCACAAAAGGGCTATCTGTACATCGACAACACCGCGACCGGATGCTCGCTAAATATAAACCCCACTCCCAACGGCAATGCTTGCAACTCAGCGAGCCAATACGCCACTTGGACCCCAGGATTGTTCATTTCGGGCGTGTCCTACCAGAATCGCGGCGGCAACGTCTATGCCAACTTAGGCGGAGGCATCACGACCACCCAGGTCTATGCCTTGAATACGGGCACCAAGGTCGCAGACTGGGCCACCCTCACCCAGTACCACAATAATATCGACCCGGGGTATCTCTATTGCTGCCCCAAATAACGGCCGTCACAACGGTTGCAACTCGCCGAAACCATAGATGTCCGCGTAACTGGCCCATACGCCCTCACAGCGGTCCCGATGCCGGCAGCTCCGGCAGCCCGGCGCCTGGACTTTAAGCACGTCCCTCTTGCGCTCCTGCCAGACGAACCGCTCCTCCCGCCCGCCAGCTTGCCCGGCCATGCTCACATCATTGCCCGGGTCGAAGCCGGCCTCGTCGAAATACCTGGCCGCCAGATGCTCCAGCAAGCGCGGCGAAACCCCGGCCTGGAACAGAGCGCACTTAGGCACCCCGCCGAAGGAGAGGCGCCTGCGGGAGCCCTTCTCATTAAGCAGAATGAGACGCACTACCTGCGGCATGGCCTCGCGGAAAGACGGGACCCAGGCCCGCTCGCCGCGCGCCTCGCCATGCGGCCAAATATAATTAAAGCGGATGTCGTCCACGCCGAGGCCGCCGAAGAATGCCACATAGCCCTCCAGCCCCTCCAGATTGGGACGGCATAGCACCGGGTTCAGGGCGATATTGCCCGGCAGGCGCCCCTGGTCCCGCAAGGCGACGAGGTTGCGGACCGCCCGCACCTTGCGGGCCAGCGCGCCCCGAACGCGGGTGATGCGCCGGTCCTCCACGCGCGCGAGGTGGCTATGGACGGACAAGGTCACGCGCGTAAGCCCCGCATCCACCAGCGCCCGGCAGAACCCGGCATCGGAAAACCGTAGACCGTTGGTGCAGAGGGATATCCGGGCGTAGCCCAACTTCTTGGCGTAAGCGATGCAGGCGGCCAGTCCGGGATAGGCGGTGGGCTCGCCGCCCAGGAACCCCGCGGCGCGGCAGCCGCTCTGGTGAAAATGCCGAAGTTCCGCCCGGACCCGCTCCGGCGGCGCCCACGGCTCCCGCTGGTCGCGCGGCACACTGCTCATGCAAAAGGCGCAGCGGCTGTTACAGCGGGTCCCCAGGTGGATATCGACGCGCCGCGGCTCGTCCGGGGGCTGCGCGTACGCGGGCGCCATGACACATAGTATATAATGTCCGGCAGTGAGCGTCATCGCGACTCGGCGCGGCGCCGGGCACATCCCGGCCGACTCCCCGCGCGTGGCAGCCGTCCAAAGGATGCGCGGCCTGGTGGCCGCGGGAGAGTTCGAAAGCGCCTTTGCCCTGGGCGAGCGCATCATGGCCTCGCGGCCGCCGGCCGAGGTCATCGAAGCCCTCATGTACCCGCTGGACCGCGGCTTCGCCACAGCCCCGGATTCCGGCCTCTACGACCTCCTCCAGACCCTCGTCCGGCGCCCGACGGTCCGCCATCGGCCCTGGCGCATCCTCCTGACCACGGTGCTCCTCGACCGCCTGCACTGGTCCAGCGAGGCACTGCAGGAGAGCGAACGCCTCCTCGAACTGCCCCGCCGATACTCCTGGATGCGCTGGCACCGGGGCATGATGCTCCTCAATAACCGCTGGGACTTCGCCGAGGCCGCGACGGAGTTCCAGGCGGTCCTGCGAGGCGCGCCCCAATATTGGAAGGCCCGCGCGCTGCTGGCCGAGATCGCGCTCTCCCAAGGCCGATCCCGGGAAGCTTTCGCCGCCATGGACGGACTGTACCGCACGGTGCCGGAGATGGACCGACCCGCGATCCTGGTCTGGCGCGCGGAGATGCGGCTGTGGACCGGCGCCTACGCCGCGGCCCTGCACGACCTAGACGCCGCCCTGGCCCTGGCCGCGGCCACGAGAGCAAGCCCGTTCCCCCTGACCCTCTGCTGGCGCGGCGCCGCCCTGCTCAAGCTGGGGCGCCTGCCGGAAGCGCTGCGCGACCTGGACGCCCAGCTCCGGGCCCATCCCGAGGACCAGGAAGCCCTCATCTGGCGCGGCGAGGCCAAGCGCCTGGCAGGACGATGCCGGGAAGCGCTCGCGGACCTCGACGCGGCCTGCCGATTCGGCAACTCCCCCATGTGGGCCTATATCAACCGCGCCTTAGTCCGGGCTCGGCTGCGGGACCATCCCGGTATGTGGGCCGATTATTTCCTGGTGCCGCTGCGAGTCCGTTCCTACTTCTCCTGGCGGGCGGGACGGGACATCAAGCCCGGCGCGCCGCCGCACGCGGTCACGGCTCAGCTGGAGGCGATCCTGGACGCCGGCCGCGGCGTGCGGCGCAGCGAGCAGTACCTCTTCTCCATGTGGCTTAAGCCGCTGGCGCGGACCGTGCCGCTCCGCTACTCCCAGGCGTCGACTCGGATGGACCCGGGCGCGACCCCGCGCCCCGCCAGCTCTTCTGAAAAGGCCCGGATCATCACCGGCGGGCCGGAGAGGTAGTAGGTCGCGGCCGCGGGCGCCCGCAAATCGGCCCAGGCCAGATCCAGGGAAAGCCGACCCGCCTCCACGCCAGGGCTGCCCAACGCCCCCTCCTCCACGAAGAAACGGGGCCGGAAGGCCGGACGCGCCTGCGCCAGGCGCACGAGACTCTCGCGGAAGAGCAGCAGCTGGGAATTGCGGGCGCCGTAGAAGAGATGGACGCGCGAGCCGTCCTCGACCGCCTGGGCGGCGTATTCCTGCAGGAACGCCGTGAACGCCGTCACGCCGGTGCCGCCCGCCAGCAGCGCCACCTCCGCTCCCGCGGGCGCGCAGACCACGAACTCCCCGTAGGGCAGCTTGACCCAGACCTCGCCGCCCGCGCACAGCTCTTTCTCCATCCGCGAGGTGAACCGCCCCTTCACGGAATAGACGATCTCCACTTCGTCTTTGCGGCCTGGGGAGCTCGCGATCGAGAAGACCCTTGATTCCGGCCAGAAGCCGGAGGGATCGTATGGGTCCAGGGCCAGGTGCAGGAACTGCCCGGGCCGAAACTGGGGCAAGGGCCGCTCGGATCTGAGCCGCAGCGAGTAGACGCGGTCCCCATGGTCGCGTAGCTCGCAGATGGTGCAGCGCAGCTTCCGTGGCGTGGCCATCCGCGCCTCAGCGGGCCTTGAGGAAATCCTGGAAGGCCTGGGCCATGTAGGCGAGCCGCGGCTCGTCGAGCCCCGGATAGACGCCCACGAAGAAGGTGGAATCGGTGATGCGGTCGGTATTGCGCAGGTCGCCGCAGACGCGGTGTGGGATGTCGAGAAACGCGGGATGGCGCAGCAGGTTGCCGGCGAACAGCGCCCGCGTCTCCACCTTGCGCTCCTCGAGGTGGCGCTGTAGGTCGGTCCTAGTAAAGCCCGCGCCTTCACGCACCGTGATCACGAAGCCGAACCACGCCGGGTCCGAGCCGGGGGTGGCCGACGGCAGGACCAGGCGATCCTCGTAGGGAGACAGAGCCTTCCGGAGATACTCGAAATTGGCCTTGCGCCGCGCGATGAAGCCGGGCAGCTTACGCCACTGCGCGCAGCCGACCGCGGCCTGCAGGTCCGTGAGCTTGAGGTTGTAGCCGATGTGCGAGTAGACGTATTTATGATCAAAGCCGGCCGGAAGCGTCCCGAACTGCTGCGCGAAGCGCTTGCCGCAGGTGTTGGTCTCTCCCCCCGCGCAGTAGCAGTCCCGGCCCCAATCGCGCAGCGAGCGCACGATGCGCCCCAGCTCCTCAGCCGTATCGCCGGCCGCGATGACGCAGCCGCCTTCGCCCATGGTGATGTGATGCGCGGGATAGAACGAGAAGGTCGCCAGGTGGCCGAACGTGCCGGTCATCCGGCCGCGGTAGGTGGAGCCCAGGGCGTCACAGTTGTCTTCCACCAGCCAGAGCCCGTGCCGGCGGGCGGTCTCCTGCACGGCGTCCAGGTCGAAGGGGTTGCCCATGGTGTGCGCCATCATGACGGCCCGGGTCCGGGGGCCGACGGCCTGCGCGACCCGCTCCGAGATCGCGGTGTAATCGCCGATGCCCACATCCACGAAGACCGGGACCAGCCCGTTCTGCAGGATGGGCGCCAGCGTGGTGGGGAACCCCGCCGCGACGGTGACCACCTCATCGCCGGGCCGCAGCCGGCGCTCTCCCAGCTTGGGGGAGGTCAACGCGGTGATGGCCAGTAGGTTGGCCGAGGAGCCGGAGTTGACCAGATAAGCTCCGGGCACCCCAAAATGGCCGGCAAAATCCGCCTCGAACTGCTCGGAGAACCGGTTGGCGGTCAAGAAAAAATCGAGGACGGCGTCGGCGGCGTGGGTCAGTTCGTCGCCGTCGAAGACCCGGCCGGCGTAATGGACGAGGTCCTGGCCCGGCGCAAACGGCCGCGGCGCGAACTTCTGCCGCGCGTACTGCCCTACCAGCTCCAGAATGCGCTTCCGAAGGTCAGCGTTCTGGTCCGCAGCCATAGCCCAGTAATGATACCACAGCCGGAGGCCGCCTTGAAATGCTAACATACGCCGCAGCCAAAGGCGGCTCCGGGACATGTCCGAACTCAAGATCGCCATATTCATCCCGGCCTACAATGCGGCCTACACTTTGCCCGTGGTGCTCGACCGCATCCCCCCGACGATCAAGGAGAAGGTCAAAAAGATCTTCGTCATTGACAACGCCAGCCCGGACAATACCTACCTCATCGGGATCGGCTACCGCGAGGCCAAGGGGCTGGACAAACTCGAGGTCTTCCGCAACGAGAGCAACCGCGGCTACGGCGGCAGCCAAAAGCTGGCCTATCGCTATGCCATCGACAACGGCTTCGACATCGTCGTCATGCTGCACGGCGACGCCCAATACGCGCCCGAGAAGATCCCGGGGCTGCTGGAGCCCCTGGAACGCGGCGAGGTGGACATGGTATTCGGCTCGCGCATCGCGGGGCTGCCCCTGAAGGGCGGGATGCCGATCCACAAGTTCCTCGGCAACAAGTTCCTCACCGCCATACAGAACCGCATTCTGGGCATGCGCCTCTCCGAGTTCCACTCGGGCTTCCGGGTCTTCCGCTGCGCCGCGCTGGCCCAGGTCCCCTTCGACCTCTGCTCCAACGACTACCATTTCGACACCGAGATCATCATCCAATTCAAGATCAAGGGCCTGCGCATCTGCGAGATGCCCATCCCCACCTATTACGGCAAGGAAAAATGCGGGGTTAACGTGTTCCGCTACGGCCTGGACGTGCTCAAATCCATGCTGACCTATTGGCTCTGGACCAAAGGCGCCCTGCGCGTGCCGAAGTTCGACGGCTGCGTCGCGCCGCGATGAAGCCCCGGGCCTGGCGCGCGGCGGCCCCGCGCGCTATCTCGGACGCGCGGCCCTAGGCCGCCCGCCCGCCCGCGTCTGCTGGTAGAGCACCGCCAGGTTGTTGCTGGCCTGGACGAAGCCAGGGTCTATGGCCAAGGCCCGCAGATAGACCTGCTCCGCTTCCTGCCGGCGGCCCAGCATGTAGTAGGCGTTGCCCAGGCTGCTGTAGGCCGCGGCGGTCTCGTGCTTATGGACCAGCGGCCCGCCATCCGCCTTGACATAGCTCTGGTAGGCGAGGATGGTGCGCTTGAGAACATCCTTCGCCATCAGGGCGGGCTCCACCGCGCAGTTCGGGGCGTTGATGTAGGTCTCAAAATTCTCGGCGGCCTTCTGGTACTCGGCCCGGGCCTCCGCCCCGCGGCCCGCCTGTTGGGCACGCTGCCCCCACATCATGTAGATCTGCCCGATGCGCTGGAAATTCGGCTCGAAGACCGGGTCAAGCGCCTGGTACATATGGAACCGGGTGAGCGCCTTCTTGAGGTAGAGGTCCTCCTCCTGGGGCCGGCCATTGTTCCTGGCCCATTCCGCCCGGCGCATGTGGAGGGTGCCGACCTGATGGTGCATCTGCACGTAATTGGGAGCCAGCCGGCGCACGCCCTCGTAGGCGTCCAAGGCACGCTCATAGTCGTCCCGGGGCTGGTTGTCCGTGTCTCCCCACTCCGGGTGGTACCCCTTGTTCATATTGAAGCGGTCATTGTAGACGTTGCCCATGAAATACATCGACATCACGAAGTTCGGGTTGAGCTTCTTGACCTTGAGATAGTTGCCCAGGGCATCGTCCCAGCGCCGCTCCTTGGAATAGTAGATGGCGATGTTGTGGTGCATGTCCGCCTTGAAGTAGCCCCAGAACTGATACAGGGGCATCAGTAGGGCCAGGATCAAGAGGGGCACGGCGGGGTTGCGGGCCAGGTGGACGATTCGCGCCAGCACGCCGCTGAGCGTCAGGACGCAGCCGGCGAAGACCGCCCAGGCCAGCCACCATTGCAGGAGGTCGCCGCCGCTGAGCAGATGCAGCGGCGCAACGGTCATGCCCGCGAACTCCTGGAACAGCAGGTAGGCCACATAGGCCAGGCCCGCCCAAGCCGCCAGGCGCGCCGGCCAGATGAGCAGGTCGGCCAGCTTCCGCCAGACCGACGGCCCGGCCTCCAACCCCGGCTCCGGAGCGTGGGCCTCGGCCTCGGCGGCGCGCCGTTCGTGCAGCTCGTGGAGGGCGTGGCCGCGGGCTAGGTTGACCACCATCCCGGACAGCAGCCCCAGATAGATGCCGCTGGAGACGAAGCGCATGCTCACGTCGAAGCAATTGTGACCGAGCATGCCCATGAAAGCGACCATGTAGCCGACCAAGTCATAGGCGCGCGGCGGGGCCCGGCCATCCTTGGTGGAGAAGAGCGTGGTCATCTGGCCCAAGGAGCGGAAACCCACCGCCAAGGTGCTGAAGATCAGCCAGATGAATATCCCAAAGCCGAGGATCCCGTTGTCGAACAGTTCCTCCAGGTACTCGTCCTCGGAATGGTCGGTCTCCGTGTTGTGCTTGCCCTCGATATGGAAGATCGCCGGCCGGCGGAAGGCGGGATAGACCGGCGGGAAGCTGCCGATCCCGGTACCGATCCAGGGCTGCCTCATGATCATCTCCCAGGTCGCCTCCCAGGTGAAAAGCCGGAAGTTCACCGACACGATGCGCGCTTCCAGGTCCTTGGCCACATAGCCCACGAAACCCAGGACCCCGGCCGCCACCACGCCAAAGACGATCTTGCGGTAGGGGGCAACCACGACCGGAAAGAAGAGGAAGGCGATGACGCCGAACAGGAAGATGACGAGGGCAAAACCCAACCAGGCGCCCTTGGTCCCGGTCATGATGAGGTCCACCAGGAGCAGCGCCATCAGGGGCAGGAGGCTGGCGCGCTTGGTCTTGATGTACTGGGTCAGAAGGATGGGGAAGATGATGACCAGGAAATCTGCGAAAAAATTCGGGTTGCCGTAGGTGGAGAAGATGCGGTTTCCGAACGCGCCGCGCCAGACGAACGGATCGATCCCGACAGATCCCGGCCCATGGGGGAACCAGGTATTATCGGCCCACTGCAGGATGCCGTAGCCCACCGCGATCCAGGCAGTCAGGATCAGAATGTGCGTCAAGCGGTCGGTGGCGGCGTGGTCGAACTCGTAGATCACGATGAGCGCCACGGTCATGAAGAAGCAATGCCGCAGGAAGAAGTCCACGCTGGCCATGTGATAAGGCGCGTGCAGGAAGGAGAGGATGCCGACCGCCAGGAAGGCCAAAAACGGCGCCAGGCAGAGCAGGTCCGCCTTGGTGAAGGCCGCGCGGCCCGACTCCAGCAGGCGCGACGCCCACAGGGCCAGCAGGGCGGCGCCGCCCATCTGCATCATGGTGATCTTGACCTGGGCCGAATCGTAGGTGCGCAGGTAGAACAAGGAGGAGATGAGGCAATACAGGATGGGCAGCCACAGGACCACGGCTTTATGGGCAAGGACAGCCGCAGGGACGGCCGCGGCGGCCTTTCTGGGTTCCGGTGGGCTCTTGCGTTCCGCCATCAGCGTGTCATCTTAGCAATTTGCCCGGCCGGTTCGCGGGCAGGTGGCGCGCCAGCCCCATGGTGACGCCGAAACTGAACAGGACCATGCCGCAGATGACGGCCAGGCCCCCGGTCAGCACGTAGACCCAGTGCGTGGTGATGCGGCCGCGGGCGGCGTATTCCATGATGGTGCGGGAGTTGAGCAGGACGCCGCCGCCGCCCAGCAGGCCGCCCGCGGCCGCCGCGGAACGGGACCAGGCCGCCCGCTCCAGCCAACGATTGGAGCGGCCCGTGGCCATGTCGGAAAGGCTTTGCGCCACGAGCCCAAAACACAAGGCCGTCAGGCTGCAGGCGCCCAGGGTCAGTATGGTCAGCAGCCGATAGATCATGTCATCTTCCAGCCGGTGGAAGGAGAGGTAATAGGCCACGGGACCGGCGCCGTAGCCCGCGGCGAGCAGGGCGCAGAGGGCCGCGATGGGGCCGAAGATGCGCAGAGGGTAGATCGCGAAGATGACCCCCAGGATGACGCGCAGAAAGCGCACGCCGTCCTTGACGACGTTGAGCTTGGAGCGCCCCTGCCTTTCAGCGTAGGGGATGGGCGCCTCGACGATGCGCGCGCCCAGGCAGGCGGCCCGGGCCGACATGGCCGGGGTGAAATGCAGGCCCGTGGGCAAAGGCTCCAGCCGGCCCAGCAGCTCCCGCCGGAACAGGCGCATGCCGCTGGCAGAGTCGCTCACGCGCACCCCGCTGAGCCAGGAGATGACGGCGGCATAGAAGAGGTTGCCCAGGCGCCGCACGGCCGGCATGCGGGAATCGGCGGTCATGCGGTTGCCCACGGCCATGTCCGCCCCCGCGGCGGAGAGGGCCCGGTGCAGGTCCGCGAAGGCCAGCGGGTCGCAGGTCCCGTCCGCGTCCAGGAAGGCCAGCAGGCCGCCGGAAGCGGCCTTAAAGCCGGTCATGAGGGCCGCGCCGTAGCCTTTGTTGACGGGATGCACCACGAGCCGCGCCTGGCTGAAAGCGGCCGCGATCTCGCGGGTCCGGTCGCGCGAGCCGTCGTCGACCACCACGATCTCGACGGCCTCCAGGCCCGCGGCGCGGCAGAGGGCCTCGCGGGCGTCGAGCGCCCGCCGCAAGATGTCGGCGATGGCCGACTCCTCGTTGTAAGCGGGGATGACGATGGAAAGGACCTTGTCCGGATTCATATCGTCCACTATAACTTTTCGCTCCGCGGGCCCGCAATGCCGCCCCGCAGTCGCCGCAGCTCAAAGAAGGCGCGCAGGTAGCGCCGGGCCAAGCGGGGGATGTCCGCCTTGGACCGCCCGCTGCGCCGCGGCTCGTAGCAGAACGGGACCTCCGCGACCCTGCCGCCGCGCGCCAAAAGCAGCGCCAGCGCTTCCTGCTGCACGGAGAAATCCGCCGCCGTCAGGGGCAGGGCGGCCGCCAGCTCGCGCCGGTAAAGGCGCAGGCCGCCCGAGCTGTCCCGGATGGGCCAGCCCTGCGTCCAGCGCATGGCGGCGTTGAGCAGGACGCTCAGGCCGTAACGGTGCCAGGACATCCGGGCCCCGCCGCCGGCGACGAAGCGCGAGGCGATGACCAGGTCGCAGGACTCCCGCCGCGCCCAAAGCGCCCGGAAACAGCGTGCCGGATGCGAGCCGTCGGCGTCCATGCAGAGGACCCAGCGCCCACGCGCCAGTTGCAGGCCTTCCCGCAGCGCGGTGCCGTAGCCCTGCCCGCGCTGGCGCGCCACGCGCGCGCCCGCAGCTTCGGCCACGGCCACGGTCTGGTCCCGCGAGCCCCCGTCGATGACCAGCATCTCGAAGGCCGCCGCCAGCTCGGCCGCCGCGGCGCGCACCTCCGCCAGCAGACCGGCCAGATGGCTGCCCTCGTCCAAGGTCGGCAGCAGAACCGTCAGTTCCAAGTCGTCGCCCATGTTCGCCTAAGCCATTTTAGAAAATATTGCCGGGCACCGTCAGTTTGGTATCATAACCGAAGCAGCCATGCCCGCAGAACGAGGCCCAGACGACCCCCATAGACTGTCGGTCATCATCTGCGCACACAACCACGCGCGCTTCCTGCCTGCGGCCCTGATCTCCGTACTGGCACAGACTTGGCCCCGCGCGCGCTACGAGATCGTGGTCGTCGACGATGGCTCGACCGACGACACCCGCGAAGCGCTGGAGCCCTTCGCCTCGGACATCCTCCTCATCGCCCAGGCCCACGGCGGCCAGGCCAAGGCCATGAACGCGGCCATCGCCGCGGCCCGCGGTCCCTTCCTCTGCTTCCTCGACGCCGACGACATCTGGCACCCGGACAAACTACGCCAGGTGGCCCTGGCATTCAACCGCCACCCTAAAGCCGGCATCGTGCAGCACTGGATGGCCGACACCCCCGAGCCGGAGATGCACCAGCCCCTGTCCGCGGAGATCCCGCGGGTTCTGGTCTGCCAGCCGGAGGATTACCTGGAGGGCCGGACCGTCTTCACCGGCGCCAGCGGCCTGGCCTTCTCGCGGGAGGTCGTCCTCTCCCTGGGCGCGATACCGGAAGGGGCCTTCTGCTGCGCCGACGAGTTCTTGTGCGCGCACGCCGCGCTGCTGGCCCCGGTCATCACCTTGGACGGTTTCCTGGGCCGCCGGCGCATCCCACGCGCCAGCTGGTACGCCGGCGCGCTGGCCGCCCTCCGGCGGCTGGAGGACATGGCCCAGGCGCGCGCAGTCCTCGACGGGGCGCTCGCCGGCCGGATGCAGTCGCTGGGCGTACGCTTCTCCAGGAAGGCCCAGGCGGCACGGCGCTGGGAGCGGCGGCGCGAGCGGGTCCGGCTGCTTCTGGCCCCGGTCCTGCCCCGGCTTTACATCCGGCTGGGACGGCGGGGTTAGTCCAGCGCGGCGCCCAATTCCAGCGCCTTCTGCCGCGCCTGAAACTGCTTCTCGGCCTGATGCGCCGGCGCCAGGGGCACGAACCTGGCGTAGCATCGTCCGGCTTCCGCTCCCCGCCCCAGCGCTTCCAAGACCTGGGCTTGGTTGAACCAGGCCGAAGGCAGGCTCTCGTCAGAATCCACGGCCTTTTGCAGACAGACCAAAGCGTCTTCCAATAAACCCTGCCGGCGCAGGCACTCGCCCTTCTGGTCCCAAGCCGGGGCGTACCGGCCGTTGAGGCGCAGAGCCGAGGCGAAGCTGGCCAGCGCCAGGTCGTCGCGCCCCATGGCGACCTGGCAAAGCCCGCGCTCGTAGCTGATGGCCGCGTTCTGCGGGTCAAGGCTCAGGGCCGTGTCGAAGGCCGCGGCGGCCTCGTCCATGCGGCCCATCTCCTTAAGACAGCGGCCGCGGCCCAAGGCCAAGGCGTCGTCCCTTGGTTCAAACCGGTCGGCCTGATCCAGCAGCTCCAGGGCCTTCTCGCCATCGCCCTGGCCGGCCAGACTCCAGGCCAGACCGCCGATGGCGGCCTCGTATTCTGGCTCCTTCTTGAGCGCGGCTAAAAACAGCTCCTCGGCCTCGCCGAAGCGCCCCTGCTCGTTGAGGGTTTCCCCCTGCATGAAGAATCGCTGGGCTTCAGACTTTTCCTTCTCGCTCGGCGGGCGGCTGCGCTCCTCGCCGAAGGCGATGGCCACTATCTTGGCAAGCTCCATCTATTGCCCGGCTTCCAGGCAGTTCTCGTGCCAGAGCTCCAGCATGAGCAGGGCCCAGAGGCGGTAACCGTGGTCGCGGCGCCCGCTTTGATGCTCGTCCCAGATGCGGCGCAGGGCGGCCGGGTTGAAATAGCCGCGCGACAGGGCGCGGGAGCCCAGGACATGATCTTCCCAATAGGACTTGAGCGGCCCGCGAAACCAGGTGCCCAGCGGGATGCCGAAGCCCATCTTGCCCCGGTTGAAGATCACGGGCGGCAGCTTGTCGCGGAAGGCTTCCTTGAGCAGGTACTTGTGCCCGCGCAGGCCCTTGAGCTTCCAGTCCCCAGGCATGCGGTAGACCAGCTCCACGAACTCGTGATCCAAGAACGGCGAGCGCCCTTCCAGGGAGTTGGCCATGGCCGCGATGTCCATCTTGGTCATGAGGCACTCGGGCAGGTAGGTCTTGAAGTCCACATAAAGGAGGCGGTTGACGAAATCCTCCCCCGCGCAGTCCGCGAAGGCGCGCTTCATGTAGCCGCCGGCCGAGCCGGGGACGCCCAGACGCGCCAGGAACTCCGGAGCGTAGAGGCCGGCCTTGTCCTCCTCCGAGAAATAGCAGATCATCTTGAGGTGGCGGTGGGGCAGGTCCTGCAGCAAAGTGGAGCGCAGGAAGCGCTTGAGCCGCCAGGTGAAGCCATAGGGCGCGTGCCAGTCCGGCAGGCGCTCCGCCCCGGCCTTGAGGCCGCTGCGCGCGCTGGCGGGCAGGGCGTCGAAGACCCGCGCCAGCTTCATGGCGAAGTAGCGGATGTAGCCGGCGAAGTTCTCGTCGCCGCCGTCGCCGTTCAAAGCCACGGTGACATAGCGCCGCGTCTCCCGGGCCACATAATAGGAAGGCAGGGCCGAGGAGTCGGCGTAGGGCTCGCCGTAATGCCAGGCCAGCTTGGGCAGGACGTCGGCCATCTGGGGCTTGACGATGAGCTCGGTGTGCTCGCAGCCGTAGCGCTGGGCCAGGACCTTGGCGAAACGCAACTCGGAGAACGCCTCTTCCTCGAAGCCGATGGCGAAGGTCTTGACCGGCCGGTCGGAGAGCTCGCTCATGAGCGCCACGATGATGGAGGAGTCGATCCCTCCGGAAAGGAAAGCTCCCAGGGGCACGTCCGAGATCAGGCGCAGGCGCACGGCTTCGCGGAGCTTGTCGGCGACCAGATGCTTGGCGGTCTCGAAATCGCGGGTGATGGGAGGCTGGCCCAAGGGCAGGTCCCAGTAGCGCTCCACCGTGCTCTTGCCCTTGTGATAGACCAAGGTGTGCCCGGGGGGCAGCTTGCGGACGCTGCGGTAGATGGTGCCGGGCGAGGGGATGTACTGAAGGGAGAGGAAGAGGTCTATGGCCTGCGGGTCGATATCGCGCGAGACGCCGGGCCAGACGAAGAGCGAACGCAGCTCCGAGGCGAAGGCGAAGAAGCCGGGCTGCTCGGTGTAGACCAGGGGCTTCTTGCCGATGCGGTCGCGCGCCAAAAACAAACGCTCGTCGAGCTTGTCCCAGATGGCGAAGGCGAACATGCCGCGCAGGCGCTTGACGCAGTCCGTGCCGAGGCGCTGGTAGAGGGTGAGGATGACCTCGGTGTCGGTCTTGGTGCGGAAGGAGCAGCCTTGGGCGACAAGCTCGGCGCGCAGTTCCAGGAAGTTGTAGATCTCGCCGTTGAAGACGATGGTGTAGCGGCCGTCGGCCGAGGTGATGGGCTGGTGGCCGGTGTTGAGATCGATGATGGCCAGGCGGCGCATGGCCAGCCCGGCCGGGCCGTGGACGAAGAGCCCTTCGTCGTCAGGCCCGCGGTGGGTGAAGAGGTCGTTGGATTTCTTGAGCAGCGCCGAGTCGGGGGTGGAGCCGTCTTTGTTGACGATGCCGCAGATTCCGCACATTAGGGGGTTACCTCTGGCTCCCGCTCCGCGCCCGGGTCAAGGCTCGTTGAACTCGCTGTAGATGGCTTCGAACTCGCCGGAGATCTGCTTGAAGGCTTCCAGGACGGCAGGGTCGAAATGCCGGGGCATGGTGCGGCCGTCGCCTTCCAGGAGGATGGCGCGGGCCTGGGCGGCGTCTATGGGCTTCTTGTAAGGCCGGGCGCTGCGCAGGGCGTCGTAGACATCGGCGACCATAAGGATGCGGGCGGAGATGGGGATGTTCTCGCCGGCGAGGCCGCGGGGGTAGCCGGTGCCGTCCCAGCGCTCGTGGTGGGACTGGGCCACTTCGGCGCCCATCTTAAGGAATGTGTTCTTGGGGTAGGCGGCGACGATCTCGGCCAAAGTCTGGGCGCCGAGGTCGGAGTGCATCTTCATGATGGCGGTTTCCTCGGGGGTCAGCGCCATGGGCTTAAGGAGGATGCGGTCGGGTATGTCGACCTTGCCGATGTCGTGCATGGCGCTGGCCTGGAAGATGTTCTCGATGAAGCCCCAGTCCGCGCCGGCGAGCTTGCCTTGCCTGGCGAGCTTGACGGCCAGGGCGCGGCAGTACCTCTGCACGCGGAGGATGTGGTTGCCGGTCTCCTGGTCGCGATGCTCGGCGAGCTTGGAGAGGGCGAGGATGGTGGCCAGGTGCGATTCGGATATTTCCTTGACCTGCTCGTCTACGAGGTGCTGGAGGTTGGTGTTGTTGCGCTCGACCTCGAGCTGGAGGGAGTGGAGCTTGAGATGGGTGGTGACGCGGGCCTCAAGCTCCTTGGCTTCGAAGGGCTTGGTGATGTAGTCGATGCCGCCGGAGGCGAAGCCGCGGACTTTGTGGTTGGTGTCGCCGAGGCCGGAGAGGAAGATGACGGGGATCTCGCGGAGCGCGGGGTCGGCCTTGAGCTTGGCGCAGACTTCGTAGCCGTCCATGCCGGGCATGTCGATGTCGAGAAGGATGAGGTCGGGGGGGACGCTGGCGGCGGCGGCGAGGGCCTGGGCGCCGTTGGAGACGGCGGTGACGGCGTAGCCGGATTGGTCGAGCTGTTCGCTGAGGAGGACGCGGTTTTCGGGGATATCGTCTACGACGAGGATGTGCGCGGCCGGCCAGCGGCTCTCGGGATGGATCATGGGCGGTTTTGGCTTGCCCGGGCGAAAAGGCTGCTCGGGTGAAGCTGTCCTATTATACCACGCCAGGCGCCGGTGGTCACGGCCTCTCGACGAATCTCCCGGCTACGTATTTGTGGATGATGCTGGCCATGAGGGTCTGATAAGGAATGCCTTCATCAATGGCCCTCTGTTGCATGCCTTCCAAATCCTGGGGCGAGATCCGGATATTGACCCGGCTGCTCTTTTGAAGCGCGTCACGCACGTAGGACTGGTAACGCCGGGTCTCCGCCTTGCGGTTCTTTATGGGTTTCCACTCGCCGCTCCCATAGGACCGGGAAATTTTCGCCTCTTCCTTGTTCAGCTTGCCCATGTTAGCCTCCGCCTAAATACCGTTTTGTCGCCTGCCTGTTGGGGATGATGGTCTTTAAAAATATCTCGGCCTCGGTCTCCACGAACGGCACAAGATACGCATAGCCTTCTATCTCCAAAACAAAGATTCGCTGGTTTGGGTACCGTTCCTTGTTGCGATGCTCGACGATGTCCAGAACTTCTCCGGCCGCGATCTTGAAGGCGACGAGCTCAAAGCCGACATTGCGGTTGGCCTTCAGCCATTCATTCTTTTCTCCGCCCCAGCGGACCGCTTTCATCCTATTACCAGTGTAGCGCGATGTGTGCCTATTGTCAACAGATCGGCGGATTACCCGGGCCGGGCACTGAAAATACGATACCATGAAATTCCTCCTTCACATGTTGCTTTTTCATGGTACAGGCCCCCTACCCAGGGCGGCGGAGGCTCGCCCTGGCCGACAGGGTTGCGGCAGTCCCTAATTCGTACCGGGCGACGCGGCAGGCTTGCCGTCGCCCTTGAGCAGGAACTCCTGAATATCCGGCTTGACGCCAAGATCCAATCCAGAGACGTTGGCCTGACGCGCCGCGGCCTTGAGTTGGCTGACCGTGTCGTCCGAAAGCGCGGCTCCATCCTTCTGCACCGCGTCGAGGAGCTTGGTCATGTCCGGACTCACGGAGCCCTGTTGCGCCGTGATCATTCGGATGATGTCCTGGGCCATTTGGGGCGTCACTCCCTTGCGGCCCTCGTCCGACTCCGCCCACAAGGACTGCCTCAAGGCGTCCAAATCTGTGTTGTCGGGTTGCTTTCCGCTTCCTGCCCCGGCCTGAGGCGCCGCGGAGGACTTCTCCTGCAGGGTCGCCCGATCCGGGTGGCGCCGCAGATAACCGCGCACCTCCGCGCGCTGCCGGTCCGCCCATTGGCCCTGGGTGTCTTCCGAGGGCGCCTGTCCGTGCCTCTTCGTGTAGGAAGCCACGGCGTTGCCCAGCTTCTTGTTCTGGCAGTCCAGCAAGGCCCGCAGGGTCTGCGGCTCGTGATAGGCCGCGCTGGAGATCTTGACGACGCAGGCCAAGGGAGATTTCGCCGCCGCCGGCAATTGCAGCGCGCAGAGCAGAGCCAGGGCCAGCGGCAAGGCGCCGATGCCCGCCAGCGACGGTGACCCGGGCGCGCGGTTCTTCACCATTCTTGCTCGGGATGCCGATTGGCCTTGGTGATGCCTCGGAGCATTTGAGGCAGGGACAATTTGCTCTGCCCTTTGCCCTTTATCACCATCTGGCCTTTTGGCGCTTCAACTATAGACCCTTGGCGCAGGCTGAAGGCGGGTTCTGCGCGCTTCCGCCAGCGATGATGCCGCCGCGTTTCTTACGCGTCATACACTTCTCTGCGATGTCCGACGGTAAGGATCAAGACGACCAGCTCAAGGTTCCGGATCTTGTACAGGATGCGCCAATCCCCGGCCCGGTATGACCAGCGATCGCTGAGCAGGCCGGTCAATCGTTTCCCTAATTCCGGATGTTCGGAAAGCCGGATGATGGTTTTTCGAATGCGTTCCTTGATGGGCTTATCCAGCTTTCCAATTTGCCGAGCCGCTTCTTGGGTGTAGAGGACTCGGTAGATCATTTGAAAATGTCTTCGTGTTCGACCAGGCGCTCGGCCCGTTCGTCTTCCTCCGCTTTCAATAGAGAGAGCATCAGTTTTTTGTCTGCAAGCACCTCCAGTGTTTCAAGCTCCTCTGGAGAAACCAGGACGGCGGAAGCGGCGCCATTGCGGGTTATGATTACGCGGTCCCGCTTCTTCTTTCCAAGAGCGGCGACCATCTGCGGCAAGTGCGCCCGGACATATGAGACGCCGACGATTTTGATCATACTTTGCCCTCCTGATGTATTGTACATTATATTGTACAATAGGGCAAGAGGCAGGGGCTTTCAGGCTTCAGCCATTTGCCCAGCCCGGCTGGCGTTCTCCAAGCAGACCAGGGGGCCCGGCCCGCTCGTCTTTCTCCGCCCGCGTCTACTTGGGCTTGTTCGCTAATTCATCGAACGCTTTCTGGGCGTCTCGCTCGACGAATTCCCGCTCTTCGGGCCGCAGGGTCTGGAGCGAGGCGACTTCACCCCTGGATTGGCAGAGGACATAATAAGTGTCGGCGCCTCTGTAGGAGAGCGGATAGGTCACTCCGACGATTGTCGACTGTGCCCAGCCTTTGGTCGCGGTCTCGAATCTCTGCTCCGTGTCGGCGGAATTGTTCAGCTTGGTCTCTTTGGCGAAGTCTTTGTTCAGCGTGTCTACAACCGTCTTGATGGACTCCACGATCCTGCCGTTGCAGCGAGACTGCGCTTTCTGCTTCTCGATGTACGTATCGCCGATCAAGTCAGACTCACCCACGCCGCAGTAATACAGATTCGATTCAAAGTTCTTGTCCTTGACAATGAATTTCCGGCAGTCGCCCGTCGTCCACTCGGGCCCCCCGGTGCGGGACATGTGAGCGCACCCTGACAGCGTCAAGAGCAAAGCCGGCCCAAAACAGCCGAACGAAAAGATCCGACTCAGATTGCGGTTCATCATTTTGTCCCCCACTATTATAAAAACGCAGTTTCCCTCTTGGAAAGATTATATCCCGGTACGGGAACGCGGTCAACTGAAGATACTGTCCCCAATCCTCAAACAAGGAGGATCGATAAGAAATAAAATACCTCGCGTCCCGTCGAAAGGGAAGAATCGGTGAAAAGCGCAAACTTTTCACCCGCGAGGTGAAAGGATGATACTTCAAAATGGGCACCGCTGGAAAGTTGAAAAATCGAAGGAACTGGTTGTCACATCATTTGCCGGGTTGCCGCTGTTGACGGAATTGGCCCACCAAATCGGACTCATCACCACGCTGGATTGCTTGCCTGGCCTGTGGAAGCGCAAAGGCACCTACACGACTTCGGACTACATCCTTGGCTTGGCGCTG
>CAIRTQ010000054.1 GCA_903881545.1 uncultured Elusimicrobia bacterium | reverse complement strand
CATGGCTTCCAGGAACCTGGAGAAACTTCCGATGTTGCGGACCAATCCTTCCACCTGGACCTCTTCCCGGAGATAGAGCGAGACGTAGGACTTAAGAGTTTCCTCCGGCTCCTTGGCCGCCAGCACCAGGGGCAAGAGGCCCAAGCGCAGGCTTTGCTCAAGGCTGAACTGGCTTCCCAGCTCGGCGGCCAGAAATGGGTGCAGAGTTTCCAGGAGCACGCGGCCCGCGAGAAGATCCACCCCGGCGCGGCGCAGCTTGCGGCTGCTGGAACCCGTGAGGATGAACTGCAAGGGACGGCGCGGCTTGTCCTCGATCAATTGGTGCACCACGTCCAGCAGAGCGGGGACCTTCTGGATTTCATCAATGACCAGCCGGGAGATTCCCGGATTGCCCTCCACCAGGGCGCGCAACTGCTCCGGGTGGCCCACATAGGTGCGGTAGGAGTGCGGATCAAGGAGATCCACGATCAGCGCATCGGGGAAGTTCGCCTTCAGCAGCGTGGATTTCCCGGTTCCGCGAGGGCCAAAAAGAAAGAAGCTGCCCAGGGGCGCTTTGAATAATCTTCCTACTATATCCATAAATGCTTCCTTTTTGGATTAGGCATATCCATTATATGATTAGAGGGTTTTTATGTCAATCGCTCGCTTTCCTCCCCGTATTCCCCTGGTAGCGTCTCTGACGTAGAGGCCTTTCCTTCTTATGCGATTGAGGCCCGGGCTCCCGGCGCACTACGAGGATGTGGGCGTCTTCGAAGTAAGAGCCTTTGACGTCGTCAAAACCAAGTTCGCGCTCTAGCTCGTTTCTGAGCGCCGCCTTCTTGTCGATCAAGCGCTGCTCCGCGCGCTGAGTCGCGCGTTTGTGGGCGAGGACCATGAACTCCGACTCGTAGACGTCGAGGAGGGCCTTTTCGATATTCTCGGATCGTGGCTGGCAGACCACTCTGTCCGGAGGGATCTCTTTTTGCATAGCAGCGCACTTCGCATTCGTGAAGTCTCCCCAGCCCAGCTCCACGCCAACAGTGCATTTCCACCCGTACAGTTTCCGGATCAGTTTGGGCATCAGGTCCAGCCAGCTGTGGGGCTCGCCGTTCGGAGTGTTCATTCTATGAGCATAAAGCATGATGTCTGATGGGGCTATACGCATCAAATCGGGAATCTGTCCTTGGCACGGACAAGCACTATGATAAAATGTCGTGCAGAACAGGCAGCCGCAGCCGACGCATGGAGAGCAAATGGACTTGGAAGATTTGCACGCTTTGCTGAAGGACTCTTTGCGTGTCGTGCTGATTGTAACGAGTGATGCCAGCGCGTCTTCGCCGGCCATGGCGCGTTGCCGCGCCAGGGTTCTCGTCCCGCCGGAGGCGGCACGAGAACCTCTGAAAAGCGACAGCCAACTGGATTTCCTATAATGTCAGTCTCCTTCCCATGATAACCCTCCGCGGCATCCGCAAGTCCTTCGGCCAGCAGCTCCTCTTCGAGGACGCCTCCCTCCAGATCAACGAGGGCGATCGCTACGTCCTCGTCGGCCCCAACGGCGCCGGCAAATCCACCCTGTTCAAGATCCTCCTCGGCGAGGAGGAAGCCGACGCCGGGCAATTCACCATCCGCCGCGGCGCCGTGGTTGGCTATCTGCCCCAGGAGAACGCTCCGGTCACCGAGGACACGGTCCTGGATACCGCCCTCGAGCATCACGAAGACCCGGACGGCCGCCTGACGGCCAAGGCCAAGGCCATCCTCATGGGTCTGGGCTTCCGCATCGGCGACTTTGAAAAAAAAATCAACACTTTGAGCGGCGGTTGGGCCATGCGCGCCGCCATGGCGCGGCTCTTGATGAAGGAACCCGACCTCCTCCTCTTGGACGAGCCCACCAACCATCTCGACATAGACGCCCTGTTCTGGCTACAGAACTACTTGCAGGCCTATCCTGGGGCGGTATTCCTCATCTCGCATGACCGCGCCTTCATCAACGCGGTCTGCCGCGCCATCGTCAGCCTTCAGGACCACACCCTGAGGGTCTATCACGGCGACTACGAGTTCTACCTCAAGGAACGCGAGGCGGAGAGAGAGCGGCTGCTGTCGGCTTGGAAACAGCAGCAGGACGAGATCGCCAAGATGCAGGACTTCATCGACCGCAACCGGGCCCGGGTCTCCACCGCCAACCGGGCCCAGAGCATGATCAAGCGCCTGGAGAAACTCGAGCGCGTCACTTTGCCCGCTGAAGCCAAGACCATCAAGATACGCTTTCCCCAGCCGACCCGCACCGGGGTGCGCGTGCTCGCTCTCCAGGGCGTGCACAAGTCCTACGGCGACGTGAAAGTCTATGAAGGCCTGGACCTCGAGATGGAGCGCGGCTGGAAGACCGCCTTTGTCGGGCACAACGGGGCCGGCAAATCCACGCTGCTCAAGGTTTTGGCCGGGGTCATCCCCATAGATTCCGGCGAACGCTTCGTGGGCAACGACGTCCGGGTCGGCTATTTCTCCCAGCACCGGGAAGGGCAGTTCAATCCGGACAAGACCGTTCTGGAGGAGGCGCAGAGCGTCGGCCGCATCGTCCCCGACCTGCTCACGCGCACGATCCTGGGCACCTTCCTTTTTCCGGGCGACGCGGTCTTTAAGCCGGTGCGCGTCCTAAGCGGCGGCGAGAAGAGCCGGCTGGGCCTAGTCAAGCTCCTGCTGGACCCGCCCAACGTCCTGCTCTTGGACGAGCCGACCACGCATCTGGACATGGCCAGCGTGGACGCCTTGGTCGAGGCCTTGCGCGAGTTCGAGGGCACCATCTGCTGCATCAGCCACGACCTCTATTTCCTCAACGCCCTGGCCGACCATGTCTTGCACATCGACCAGGGGCGCATCACCTGGTACCCCGGCAACTACGAATACTTCAAGAGGCGCCAGGCGCAATGGCACGAGGAGAACCCGCAGGCCGTGGCCGTGCCCAAGGCGGAAAAGAAAGACGCCCGGTCCGCGCCTCCGGTCCGCGACGATCGGGCCCTGGCCAAGCGCCGGGCCAAGCTCGAGACCGAGGTTCTCAAGCTGCATGAGGAGCTCGAGACCCTGGCGGCCAAGCTCTCCGACCCCGCCCTCTATCAGGATTACAACCAGGTCCAGGCCATCGGCGGAAGGATGGAGCAGGTACAGGAAGATATTCAGGCTAAGGAAGGCGAGCTGACGACCCTTTGACGCGCCCTGCCAGCAGCCCTTAGCTCAGGTCCCGCGCGTGCCGCAAGCATTGGCCAATCTCTGGCCCAGCTCGAACGCTTTGCGGCAGTCTAGAGGGAACACATCCTCGTGCCGCTTCATCTTCTGCTCGGGGTCGAAACGGGGGGCGAAATATTTGGAGTAATCATCGAACTGCAAGGTGTCGAAACAGCACAGCGCCTCTGAATGTCCGAAGATCCTGGTCAGGAACATCTCCGTTGAGTCCAGGAACTGGTTGTAGCCAAGTTGGGCCATGGCTTCTTCGGGAATGCCCATGGTGTAGATGATCCCCGTCTTTATCCGGCGGCTGAACAGCGAGCCCGGCGGGTCCGTGTAGGTCAGGTACTGGAAGACGAGCCGCTCCAGGAAGGAGCGTAGTTCTCCTGTCACGTTCCCTAGATAGATGGGAGAGCCGAAGATGAGTATATCGGCTTTCTCTATCCTGTCGAAGATCGGCGTGAGGTCATCGGCCACCGCGCATTTCCCGAAACTCTCCGAGCCGCGGGTCTTGCAGGCAAAACAGCTTATGCATCCTTGGTAGGTGAGGTCGTAGAGGTGGATGAGTTCCGTTTCCGCGCCCAGAGACTTTGCCCCCAGCAGCGCCTTTTCGAGCAGCAAGGCGGTATTCCAGCGCTTGCGCGGGCTGCCGTTGATTGCGATGGCGTTCATGATGGGAAGGCGTGGGCTCGGCTCTCGAAGGCCCGGAGGCTACTTGACCCAATCCGAATCGAAGGTGCTGTGGATGCTCGACAGGATGGCCGGGTCCGCTAGAATGATGCCGAGTTCGCGGTTTTTGTCCAAGGAATACGATGAGAAATTTTCTGACCCGAGATAGGCCTTGCCAGCGGTCCCGCCCTCGTCCGCCAAGACGACCTTGGCGTGGATGAAGGGGGAAGCCAAGCCCTCGGCCTTGACGCCATGGGCATTGAGGACCTGGCGCTCGGCCGCGTTGCTGTCCACGGATCCATTCTTGAGAATCGCGGTGATGAAGCGCACCTTGACCCCGCGCTTGGCCGCCGCGATGAGCGCCTGCATGCACTGCGGGTCCGCGGTCTCTTCGTTGTAGACTTCCAATGTCTTGGCGGCGCCATTGATGACGCCCAGGATCTTTTCGCGCGAGTTGTCGGGGCTCCAGACCAGCGCGGGCTCGGACACGGAGACGGACTTATAGGCCCAGTCGGCTTCGAAGACCTTTCCGATTTCAGCCACCTGCCCCGCGTCGTAGGTGATGATGCCGAAGTCCCGCGTGCCGGAGAAATAGCCGGGCGCAAGGTTGAAGGTCATGATGACCGCCGCGGAGCCGTCGATGATGAAGGTCTTCTGATGGGTGATGGCAAACTGTTCGCCGGCCGGCTTGGTCTTGACGCCGGCCTTCTTGAGTTCCGCGACGAACGGGGCGTTCGGGTCGTGCCCATACTTCTGGAAGGAGTAAAAATTATAAAGGACGCGTACCTGCACCCCACGCTTGGCCGCATCGGTCAGCGCGGTGATGATCAGGGGGTCTTCGATCTCATAGATGGTGAGGTCAATCGTGCTTTGGGCGCCCTTGAGCAGGCTCAGAATCTGGGTGCGGCCGCTGGTGGGCTCGGAAAGAAGGGTGTAGCCATGGCCCTGCGACGCGGCGACGCGGTCCGCGGCCTGCGGGTCGGAGACAGACTGGCCCGGGAGGGTTGCGACGGTGGCTGACTGTTCCTTGGCGGTAGAGAGGACCCCTGCCGCGTCCGAACTGAAATCATTCAGCGCGTCGCGCAGGCCTTGTTGTTCTGAAGCGGGTGGTGTCTGTCGCGCCGCATGAGCCTGGTTCTTGAAAAAAGCGCCGGCGGTCAGCAGCGCCGCCACGAACAACAGGAGAGCGTTCTTCCTCATTAAACCCCCGGGGCCTAAGCTAGTAAGATATCCTATTATATTCGATGATGAAAGAGTATTCCGTGCCGCTGATGCTGTCTTTGGTCCTGGCTTTGAGCGCCGGCCCGGCCTGGGCCGACAGGATCGTTTTGAAGAACGGCCAATCGTTGGAAGGCCTCATCCAAAGCGAGGATGCCGCCGAGGTAGTTCTGGATTTCGGCTATGGGACCACCGTCCTGGAGAAGGCGGACGTCAAGTCCATCCGCCGCTCCAGCGCACGGCAGCGTCGCGCTTTGCAGCGCCGCTTCCTGCGCCAAGCCGCGCGTTCCGGCGCCGTCGCGCCGCCGAAGGCTGCCGAAGAGCTCGCTCGCCTTTTGGAGCGGGCCCGGAACAGCCGCGAAGCCGCGCAGGACGCGCGGCGCGAGCGCGAGCGGCTTCTGGGCCGGCAGGAGGGGCTCGCGGCGCAGATGCGCGAGCTCAAGGGCCGCCAGCCGGCTTTGGCGGCGGCCCTGGCGCAGGCCGATTCCAACCGGCGCGAATACAACGACCTCGTGGGCAGGCTCAATGCCCTCAACGCGCAGCTACAGGCCGACGCCGTCGAGAGCGAAGAGGCGGTCCGGAAGCTTGCCGTTGGCGAGGCCGCGATGGATAAGTATGTGGCGGACTACGCTGCCCTGCGCCGCTATGCGGGCGCGCATCTCAAGCGCCTGCGCTCCGGCCGCAGGGACGAGGCATCGGCCGCTTTCTTCGCGGATTTCGAGAGCGAATTCGCCGACATGGCGAAGAGTTTTAAGCGGGAGGCTGTGGCGTCCCGGCGCGTCGGCGAGCATCTCATCGTCGAGGCGCTGCTTAATGACAAGGTCAGGGCGCTGCTTTTGGTGGACACCGGCGCAAGCCAGACCGTGATTTCGCCCCGGGTCGCCGCGGAACTGGGTCTGGAGGGGGGGGCCGAGGTCACGGCGACCTTGGCGGACGGCAAGCAGGCGGCCGGCCGGCTTTACATCATGGACTCCGTGTCCGTGGGCGCCTCCCGCGTGGGAAAGACTCCGGTGGTGGTACTGGATGCTCCTGGCCCGGAAGTGGACGGACTACTGGGGATGTCCTTTCTAAGGAATTTCGTGGTGCAACTGGACTTGCCCGCTGGAAAGCTCATGCTGGAAGGTCTGGCCGCGCCGTCCTCGGCCGCGGGTAAACCCTGACGCGGCTTTTCGACTAACCTTCTTTTAGAGCCTTGAGGAAGGCCTTGATGCGTTTTTCGTCACCCGAATCCGTGGGCTCGTAGAAGCGTTTGGGTTGGGGCATGTACTCCTGCGGGACGTAGTGGCCGGGGAAGTCGTGGGGGTATTGGTAGCCTTTGCCGTGCCCGCGGGATTCGGCGTCAAGATTCGCATCGCGCAGGTGCAGGGGCACCTCCCGGGCCGGGCCTTCCTGGGCTTCGGCCATGGCCGAAGCGATGGCCAGGTAGGCCGCATTGGATTTGGGCGCCGTAGCCACGAAGATGGCGGCCTGGGCCAGAGGGATGCGCGCCTCCGGCAGGCCCAGGACCTCGGCGGCGTGGAAAGCGGCCGAGGCCACCAGGAGCGCGCGGAAATCCGCGTTGCCCACGTCCTCCGTCGCGCAGATGAGGATGCGACGCGCGATGAAACGGGGGTCTTCGCCCGCGGCCAGCATCTTGCCCATCCAATAGAGCGCCGCGTCCGGGTCCGAGCCGCGCATGGACTTGATGAAGGCCGAGATATGGTCGTAGTGGTCGTCGGATTTTTTGTCGTAGCGGATGGCGCGTCTCTGGATGGACTCCTCGGCGACCTCCAAGGTGATATGCCGCGTCCCATCGCGGCTCGGCGCCGTGGAGAGCGCGGCCAACTCCAGGGCGTTTAGGAGCTTTCTGGCGTCGCCGCCCGCCATGCGCGTCAGGTGGGATGCGGCCTCAGCCTGGAGCTTGAGCTGGAGCCGGCCCAGGCCCTGTCCTTTGTCGGCCAGGGCGCGCGCCAGGATGGCCTCGAGGTTGGCCTCGCTCAGGGGCTGGAATTCGAAGGCCGTGAAGCGCGAGAGGAGCGCCGCGTTGACGTAGAAAGAGGGGTTCTCCGTGGTCATGCCGATGAGCAGGATGTCGCCCCGCTCCACCGACGGCAGGAGCACGTCCTGCTGGGTCCGGTTGAAGTGGTGGATCTCATCTATAAGGACCAAGGTCTTGCGGCCGAGGTGCCCGGCGGCATACTTGGCCGCTTCCAGCACCTTCTTCAAGTCGGCCACGCCGGCCGCGACCGCGTTGAGCTCCACGACATCCGCCCGGGAGCGCTCGGCGATGAAGCGGGCCAGCGCCGTCTTGCCCGAGCCCGGCGGCCCGAAGAAGAGGGCCGAGGCGAATCGGTTGGCCTCGATGAGGCGGCGCAGCATCTTGCCCGGCCCCAGGAGATGCTCCTGCCCGGAGAAATCCTCCAGGGCTTGGGGCGCGAGGCGCGCCGCGAGAGGCTGGTCCGCGGGCCCGGCGGCGAAGAGCTCGTCGGGCAAGGTCTAATTGCCCTTGCCGGCGGCTGCCGCCCCGGCGTCTAGGGATTTCTGAAGGGCCGTGGCGATGCGGTCTAATGTGTTCTCCACGGCTTTGCGGTTCGTGGAATCGGCATCCTGGAGTTTAAAGAGCGCCGCCTCTTGGTGGACGAGCGTATGTATGAATAGTTTGAAGGTATCGACTTCCTTGGGGTGGAGGCGCTTGGTCTCCTTGATCCTTTCATCCACCTGGGCGGCGATGAGACTGATCTGCATGGGCATGAGGCCTTCGATCTCGAGCTCCAGCTTGCGGCCGGCGATCTCGACAGCCACCTTATCGTTCATGCTCATGCGATCTTCTCCAGCCGTTGGGCCAGGCGTTCCAGGCGGTTCTTTACCTGCGCATGCCGCTTCAATTTCTCCCGGACCTGGCGCAATTCGGCGTCAAGAGCCATGTTCCCATTGCGCAGCTTGGCGTTGGCCGCGGCGAGCTGCGTGTTGCTCTCCGACAGGCTCCGCAGGGCCTGGGCGACCTGGCCGGTGAACTGCTCGAATTGCTTGAGTTTGGGCTGAAGGTCCTGTGTCATGATCTTAGAACGGCGCCGTGCCTGCGTGCCAGCTCGGCCAGGATGCGCGCAACGGCCGCGGCCACTTCCTCGTCCTTGAGGGTGCGGTCCTCGCGGCCGAAGCGCAGGCGCACCGTCAGGCTCTGCCGGCCCGCGGGCACGCCTTGGCCCGCGAATTTGTCCACCAGATCGACGGCTTTCAGCTCCGCGATGCCGGCGCTGAGGATGGCTTCCAGCGCCTCACCGTAGGGCAATTCCGCGGCGACCAGGAAAGAGAGGTCGCGATCAGCGCCCGGGAACCCGCTAAAAGTCCGGAAGCGGGGCCGGACCGGGTCGAGGCCGGCCAGAAGATCCAGATCGATCTGGAACAGGCAGACCTGCGCGCGCTCCAGTTCCCAGGTCCGCGCCAAGATCGGGTGCAGGAGCCCGGCGGTTCCCAGTATGCCGCGGTCGTGGACCACGCGCAGGGCGGCGCGCGGGTGGAAGAGCGGATCTGACAGGGTCCGGCCCGCGGCCGGGTCACGCAGGGCCAGCCAACGCCAGCCGGGGATGCCAGAGAGCAGGTCCTCCACCGCGCCCTTGGCGTCGTAGAAATCCAGTCGGATATCCCGCGGACCGCGCCAATGCCGCGCCGCCGGCCCCAGCAGGAGCCCGGCGGCCTGAGCCGTCTCGGCCACACCGCCCTCCACCGGGGCGTAGACCTTGCCGAGTTCAAAGAGACGCACCGCCTCGGCTCCGTGGTTGAGGTTGAGCCGCGCGTTCTGCAGAAGGCCCGCGAGCAAGGACGGCCGGAGGTTGGCGTAGTCCTCGGAAATGGGGTTCATGACGCGGACCAGCGCGGATTCCAAGCGGGCCTGAGCGGCGATCCGGTCCGATATGAAATCGCCGTTGTAGGCTTCGCAGAGCCCCGAGGCCGCCAAGCGCGTTCGGACCCGGTCCGCGAGCGTGGGCGCGGGCAAGGAGTGGCTGGGCTCCAGGACCATGGCCGGTGTGCGATAGGGGATGGTCTCGTAGCCGGCCAGGCGCGCGACCTCCTCGGCCAAGTCCTGGTCCGTGGCCAGGTCCCGTCGGTAGGAGGGCGGGGTGAAGGAAATATCCTGGCCGTCGGACTTAAAATCGGAGGCGATTGACCGCAGGGCTTCGGCGACCGTCTCGGGCGGGTAGGAAGACCCCAATATCTCGTTGATCCGGGCGCTGGAGACCACGATGGGTGCGGCCGGCGCGGCCGGGGCGCGGGCGTCGCGCGGCTCGGAGAGCTTGGCGTCGCGGCCGCAGAGCTTCAAGATGAGCTCCGTGGCACGACAGGAGGCGGTCCAGGCCGCCTCCGGGTCCGTGCCGCGCTCGAAGCGATAGGACGAGTCCGACCTGAGGCGCAGGGCCTGGGAACTGCGGCGTACCGTGGGAGGGTCGAAATGGGCGCTTTCCAGGAAAGCGCGCTTGGTCTTCTCGGTCACTCGCGTGTCGCGGCCGCCCATGATGCCCGCGATGGCCACCGGTTTTTTCTGGTCCGCGATGACGAGGCTGCGGCCGTCCAGGGCGTATTCCATCTCGTCCAAGGCGACGATCTTCTCGCCCGGCCGGGCGAAGCGCACCACGATCCCGCCTTCGAGGGCGTCCGCGTCGAAAGCGTGCAGAGGCTGCCCGACATCCATCAAGAGGTAATTGGTGATGTCGACCAAGGCGTTGATGGGGCGCAGCCCCACGGCCTCGAGCTTGGCCGCCAGCCAGCCCGGGCTGGCGGAGACGGCGAGCCCCGCGAAGCTGCGGCCGACATAGCGCGGGCAGGCCCGCGGCTCTTCGACCTTGACATCGAGGCAAGGGAGCGTGCCGGAAGGAAGATGGGGGACGCCGGCGGCCTTCAGGGGGAGCCGCAGGCCGGCGGAGAGCTCGCGCGCCAGGCCCAGGTGCGAGAGACAGTCGGACCGGTTGGGGGTGAATTCGACCTCCAGGATGCGGTCCGTGTCACCGAGGCTCGCGGCCAAGTCCTGGCCTACGGCTGCGGCCGGATCGAGAACCCAGATGCCGTCGCCGTCTTCGCCCAGGGCAAGCTCCTTGCGCGAGCAGATCATGCCGTGGGATTCGACGCCGCGGATCTTGGAGCGCTCGATCTTGAAGCCCCCGGGCAGGACCGCGCCCACGCGGGCCAAGGGAACCTTTTGTCCCGCGGCCACGTTCTTGGCCCCGCAGACCACGGAGTGTTTTTCGCCGCCGGCTTCCACGACGCAGAGCGAGAGCCGGTCCGCGTTGGGGTGCTTCTCCACGGAGATCACCCCTCCGACCACGACCCCGCTGAAGCCTGCCCCGCGCCTCTCGATGGAGGCGACCTCGAAGCCGAGCTGCAGGAGCCGTTCGGCCAGGTCCTCGGCCGAGAGCTCCAAGGGGAGGTGCTCCTTGAGCCAGTTATAGGAGACTTTCATCGAATTGTCGCAGGAAGCGCAGGTCGTTCTCGTAGAAGAGCCGCATGTCAGGCACGCCCAGGCGCAGCATGGCGACGCGCTCGACGCCCATGCCGAACGCGAAGCCCGACCACTGCCGCGCGTCGTAGCCCACGGCCCGGAAGACGTTGGGATGGACCATGCCCGCGCCCATGATCTCGATCCAGCCCGAGCGCTTGCAGGCCGGGCAGCCCCGGCCACCGCAGACCAGGCAGCGCACATCCACCTCGGCCGAAGGCTCGGTGAAGGGGAAATAGGACGGCCGGAAGCGCGTCTCGGTCTCCGGGCCGAAGAGCCTCTGCAGGAAGGTCCGCAGGGTGCCCTTGAGGTCGGCGAAAGAGATGCCGCGGTCCACGGCGAGGCCCTCGATCTGATGGAAGACGGCGCTGTGTGAGGCATCCAAGGATTCGTGCCGGAACACCCGACCGGGGCAGATGACGCGCAGGGGCGGCCGGCCGCCCTCCATGGCGCGGATCTGTACGGGGGAGGTGTGGGTCCGCAGCAGGCGGGGCACGTCCCGCAGGTAGAAGGTGTCCTGCAGGTCCCGCGCGGCATGGTCTTCCGGGATGTTGAGGGCCTCGAAGTTGTTGCGCTCCGTTTCTATATGCGGCCCCTCGGCCCAGGAGAAGCCCATCAGGCCTAGGATGCGGGCCATCTCCTGGAGGGTCTGGGTCAAAGGATGCAGGCAGCCCCGCGCCGGGACCGCGGCTGGCAAGGTCAGGTCCAGGTCGATGCGTCCCAAGGAGGCTTCGTCCACAGCCGCTTCCAGCCGGGCCCGGCACCGGGTGATGGCGGCCTCGCACCGGGCCTTGGCGGCCTGAGCCTGTGGCCCGAAGGCGCGACGGTCTTCAAGGGAGAGGTCCTTGAGCGCCTTGAGCACCTCGGTCAGCTGGCCCTTGCGGCCTAGGGAGTCAACACGGAAGGCCTCGAGCGCTTCTAGGCTGGGGGCGACATCATCGCCCTTGTCATCCAGGACGCGCGAGAACTCGGCGAGCCTTTGGCTTAGCTCGGCAACCGTCGCGGGGGACACGGAGTGCCCCCGGGATCAGGCGCCTTGAGCGAGGGCGACCATCTTCTTGAAGGACGACCCATCACGGATCGCCATCTCCGAAAGCATCTTCCGGTTGAGGGTGATCTGGGCCTTCTTCAAGCCGGCCATGAAGCGGGAGTAAGTGGTGCCTTGCTCGCGGCAGGCGGCGTTGATGCGCTCGATCCAGAGGGAGCGGAAATCGCCCTTCTTGTCCTTGCGCCCCACGTAAGAGGCGGCGAGGGCCCTCTCCACCGCTTGTTTTACCTGTCGCCATTTTCGGCTCTTGTCGGAATAGAAGCCTTTGGCTAGGCGGAACTTCTTCTTTTTGTGATGTCGGGTCGTGACGCCTGATTTTATTCGCATGTTTGTATTCCTACCTCAAATTGTCGAAGGGATTTAGGCGTAGGGGAGGAACCTGGCTAGGATCTTCCCCTCCGTCTTGTTGACGAAATTCTTGGTCCGGGAGAACTGCCTCTGCTCGCCCGATCGGGGCGTGAGCAGATGCCGCCGCCCGGCGCGTTGGTGCTTGAACTTGCCGCTGGCAGTCCTGAGGAAGCGCTTTTTGGCGCCGCTGTGTGATTTTAGTTTTGGCATATTAGTTTCCTTCTGGTGGTAATGGGGTGTTTCCTTCAGCAAGCCATGCTTGATAGGCTTGCCAAT
>CAIRTQ010000053.1 GCA_903881545.1 uncultured Elusimicrobia bacterium | reverse complement strand
GCAAGAAGATATTCATGTTATCCACACTTGTCCACAGCAATTCACAAAGAGAAAAAGAAGCAAAAAGAGAAAGGACCGGCCTATGACGGCTTCGGTAACATTTTTAGATGAGTTGACACGGCTACAGGAGACCTACGGCCAGCGGCGACCTCCGCCGCGCCGCTTCGTCGGCCGGAACCAGGCTCGAGATGACGGCGCAGCCGGCGCGGATGCGAAAATGCACATCGTAATGCAGGACGAAGAAAGCGAATCCCCTGTCCGGACGCAGTTGGGCCCGGTCCCTGGGATTGCGCGGGTCGTGCGCAAGGCTGTCCGCTATCAAGCTCCGGACGCGCCGGCGCTGGCCGGCGGGCACCAGACGCCGCAGGTCAGCCAGCGCCGCCGGGGTGAAGACGACTTCAAGGCGCGAGACACTGTGGCGGTCCACCCAGCCGATCCGCGGCCGGGTGGGCCGGTCGCAGGCGGGGATGTAGGGCTTGATGTCCAGCACCGGAGTGCCGTTGACCAGATCCACCCCCTCCAGATGCAAGGTGTCACCCTGGACTCCCACCAAACGCGTGAGAGTCAGACCGATGGGATTGGGCCGATGCGGCGAGCGGGTGGCGAAGACGCCGATGGTCTTGCCCTGCAGTCGCGGTGGATGGATCTTGGCGCGAAACTCCTTATTGGTGTTCTGATGAAATTCGAAGAACAACCAGAGATGGCTGAATTCCTCCAAGCCTTCCAGGGACTGCTCCGGGATGAACTCCGGGCTGATGCGCAGCCGCGCGGGAGAGCGCGGCACCAGCGCCCCCTGGCGTGGCGTGCCGAATTTCTCCCGGTAGCACGATGTGATGAAGCCGATGGGCCGCAGCATGAGGCTGGTATGTTATCACAATTGCTAAAATCTTCAAATCATGACCACGAGCACACCAACCCCGGAGGCGCCCCGGAGCCCCAGCGCCGACTTCGTCCGAGACATCGTGGAAGCCGACCTTAAGAGCGGCAAGCACAATAAGATCGTCACGCGCTTTCCCCCGGAGCCTAACGGTTACCTCCACATCGGCCACGCCAAATCCATTTGCCTCAATTTCGGCATCGCCCAGCAGCACGGGGGCGTCTGCCACCTGCGCTTCGACGACACCAACCCCGCGGCCGAGGATATCGAGTACGTCGAGTCCATCCAAGAGGACGTCAAGTGGCTGGGCTTCGATTGGCGCGACAAGATGTTCTACGCCTCGGACTATTTCGAGCAGATCTATGAATACGCAGTCGAGCTCATCCGCCGCGGCCAGGCCTATGTCTGCGACCTGCCTCTCGAGGAGGTGCGCCGCACGCGCGGCAACTTCCAGACCCCGGGACAGGCCAGCCCGTTCCGGGACCGCCCGGCCGCCGAGAACCTAGACCTGTTCCGCCGCATGCGCGCCGGCGAGTTCCCAGACGGAGCCAAGACCCTGCGGGCCAAGATCGATATGGTCTCTCCTAACATGAACATGCGCGACCCGATCCTCTACCGTATCAAGCGCGCCACGCACCACCGCACGGGCGACCGCTGGTGCATCTACCCGATGTACGACTTCGCCCATCCCATCTCAGATGCCGTCGAGGGCATTACCCATTCCATCTGCACCCTGGAGTTCGAGGACCACCGCCCGCTTTACGACTGGACCCTGGAACAGGGCCCGGCGACCTGCCACCCGCAGCAGATCGAGTTCGCCCGCCTCAACGTGACCCATACCCTGATGAGCAAGCGCAAGCTGCTGGAGCTGGTGAAGAATAAGCTGGTCTCCGGCTGGGACGACCCCCGCCTGCCCACCCTCCAGGGTCTGCGCCGCCGCGGCTACACCCCGGAGGCCATCCGCGATCTCTGCGCCCGAGTCGGGGTGACCAAATTCAGCAGCCTGACCGAGTTGGCCCTCTTGGAAGACTGCGTGCGCAACGACCTCAACAGCAGGTGCCCTCGCGTCATGGCCGTGCTCAAGCCGGTGAAAGTCGTCATCGAGAACTATCCCGAGGACCAGGTGGAGGAACTCGACGCCGCCAACCATCCCATGGACCCCGCCCTGGGCAGCCGCAAGGTCCCCTTCTGCCGCGAGCTCTATATTGAGGAAGACGATTTCCGGGAAGTCCCGCCGCCCAAGTATTACCGCCTGACTCCGGGCCGGGAGGTGCGCCTGCGCTACGCCTACTTCCTCAAGCTGGAAAGGATCGTCAAGGACTCCTCCGGCAAGGTAGTGGAGCTGCGCTGCACCTACGACCCGGCCACGCGGGGCGGCGACTCACCGGACGGACGCAAGGTCAAGTCCACCATCCACTGGGTCTCGGCCCGCCACGCCCCCACGGCCGAGGTGCGCCTCTACGAGCATCTGCTCAGCGCAGCCGAACCGGGAGATATCCCGGAAGGCGACGATCTGAGCACGCAGCTCAACCCAAAATCGTTGGAGACACTCTCCAGATGCCGCGTCGAGCCGGCGCTGGCAGAGGCTGCCGGGGGCAGCCTCTGGCAGTTCGAGCGACAGGGCTATTTCTGCGCTGATTCCAAGGATTCCCGGCCCGGAGCGCCGGTCTTCAACCGCACCGTGACTTTGCGCGACACCTGGACCAAGGTGCAGAAGGGCGGTCGGCCGGCCTAAACTTTCAGCCGTCGCCTCAGGTCTTTGCGCCTCTGCAGGCTCTCCGCCCGCTTTATCTCCTTCCACTCGGCCAGAACCGCCCGCGCCGTCCGCAACTTCTTGCGGCCGAACACATGCGGGTGCCGGCGCACCAGCTTACGGTATTGGCTCTCGGCCACATCCTGAATATCGAAGAGCCCCTGCTCGCAAGCGATCTGGGAGTGCAGCAGAACCTGGAGCAGCAAGTCTCCTAGCTCGTCCTCGATCTCGTGCCAAGCCCCGCGCCGCAAGGCGACTTCCAGCTCGCGTGACTCCTCACGCAGGTACTTGATCAATGACTGGTGCGTCTGCTTCCGGTCCCAAGGGCAGCCTTGAGGAGAGCGCAGGAGCGCAACAAGGCCAATCAGCTTTTTAAGCGCCGTCGCCTGAACTCGGCGCTGCAAGCGCCGAGTCTGCGAGCCCCCCGTGTGGGGGGCGATCATCCCGTCAGGGGAGCCTTTCACGCAGCCGCTACAGCAATCCGTTCCGCCCCGAAGTACGGAACCAAAGCCTTCGGAATGAGCAGGCTCCCGTCTTTCTGCTGGCCGTACTCCAGGATCGCGGCGAAAAGCCGCCCCGCGGCCACGCCGCTTCCGTTCAAGGTGTGCACCAGCTCCAACGCCTTGCCGCCGCGCCGGAAGCGCGCGTTCATGCGCCGCGCCTGGAAATCCCAGCAGTTCGAGCACGAGGATATTTCCCGAAAACGGCCTTCCCCCGCCATCCACACTTCCAAGTCGTAAGTCTTACAGGAAGAGAAGCCTATGTCAGCGGTGCACAGCTCGATGACCCGATACGGCAGTTCCAAACGCTTGAGCACTTCCTCGGCGTGCGCGGTCAAGGATTCTAACGCTGCCATGGAATCCTCCGGCCGCGTCACCCAGACCAATTCCACTTTATCGAACTGGTGGTTGCGGATGAGCCCCCTCACATCCTTGCCGTAGGAGCCCGCTTCCTGCCTGAAGCACGGGGTGTAGGCAGTCATCTTCAAGGGCAAGGACTCCTCGGGCAGGACGGCGTCGCGCACCAAGTTCGTCAGCGGGACTTCGGCTGTCGGGATCAGGTAGAGTGTCTCTGTCTTCTCCCCTGCAGTCGCCGCGATTTTGTAGAGATCCGCTTCGAACTTCGGCAATTGGCCCGTCCCTTCCAGGTTTTCCGGCCGCACCAAGGCCGGTATCCAGGCCTCTTCATAGCCGTGCTCACGGGTATGCAGGTCCAGCATGAAAGAGATGAGGCAGCGCATAAGCCGGGAGCCGGCGCCCCGCCACAGCGAAAAGCGCGAGCCAGAGAGCCTGACGGCCGCGGTTCCATCTAAAATACCCAGCTTTTCTCCGATAGTCTGGTGATCCAACGGCTTAAAATCCGTCTCCTTGGGAGCCGGTCCTAAACGGACCACCGGGTTGTCCGCCTCGCTGGCGCCCATCGGGACGGAGGGGTGGGGAAAATTGGGCAGGCCCATGGCCACCTCCCTCATCTTGGCTGCCAGGGCGGCCAGCGCCGTTTCTTGTTCCGACATATCGGACTTAAGCGTGGAGATCTCAGACATGAGCCGTGCCGCCTCAGCCTCGTTCTTCTGTGCCTTGGCCTTGCCCACGGCCTGGGAGGAGGCGTTGCGCCGGGCACGCAGGGCTTCCACTGCCTTCAACAGCTCCCGGTGCTGCGCATCGATTTGAATCAGTGTCTCCAAAGCGGGAGCGTATCGACCGCTCCGGTTCTTGATGCCGACGCGGGCTTGGTCAGGATCTTTACGGATGAGGTTGATGTCGTTCATACCGGGGGGAGCCCTATTTCTTGACGGGAAGGATGAGTTCGATGGTCTTGATCGTCTCCACGGCTCCAGGGTGAGGACTCAGCATCACTTGCAGCTTGATCTGGTCCGGCCAGAACCCTGAAGCGAAGACTTTCTGTAAATAGTGGGCGAAGGGCAAATCCAGGGAGCCCGACGGATCCACCGCGACCTCCAAGAACTGATTCGGCCCCACCTTGGGCACGCGCCTTTGATCCGTCATGAAAGAGACCGCCCAAATCCCCGGCTCGCTGCGGCGCAAGGGCGCCAGCCGCGCGGTCAGGCAATAGTGCAAGACTATGCCCTCCGCCTCCTGCGGCCCCCGGTTCTTCAGGATCACGCTCAAGCGCAGCTTGCCGTCCACGCGCGGCGGCGCGGTGGGCAGGACTGAAACATCCTGATACGCTTCTTTCTGCCCAGCGACAGGCCGAGCCACCTGCCAGCGGACGCTATCGATCATGAGCTCCGCGCGCAGGGGGGCGGCCAGACAGCAGGCCAATAGCACGCCGAGGGAGGCTGGACGGATGATCTTCATGATTCCTTCTTGGTCTCCGGCACGGGCAGCTGCGGCGCTACCGCAGGCTCCAAAGCCAGGGCGGCCACATTCCCTACCTTGTCCCCCTCGTCAAGCTTTACCAGGCGGACTCCCTGGGTGTTGCGAGAGATGACCTTGATATCCTTGCAGCGCAAGCGGACGGTCTTGCCCTTCTCGGTCATGACCATGAGGTCGTCCTCATTGGTCAGGAGCTTGACCCCTATGACGACGCCGTTGCGCTCCGTCGCCTTGATGGTGATGACTCCTCCGCCGCCCCGATGCTGCCCTCGATATTCGGCGAGGTCCGTGCGCTTGCCGTAGCCGTTCTCGCAGACGGTCAGCAGCGTCTTCCGGCTGTCCGGCGGGAAGGCCTCCATCCCAATGACCTGGTCGCCCTGGTCAAGGCGGATGCCCCGCACCCCATAGGCGCCCCGACCCATGGAGCGGACATCGGTCTCCCGGAACCGGATGGCCATGCCATCCTTAGTGCCGATAAGGGCCTCATCCTTGCCCGAGGTATGCTGGGCCTCCACCAAGATGTCTCCCTCCTCAAGGCTGATGGCGATGATGCCGGAACGTCGGATGTTCTCGAAATCGGAGAGGGGGGTCTTCTTGATAGTCCCGCCCCGCGTACACATGACCAGATAGGTCTCCTTGCCCTTCTTCTCCTCAAAAGAGCGGATGGCTATGGTAGAGGTGACCTTCTCCTCTCCGGTGATGGCCAGGAGATTGACCACGGCCTTGCCGCGCGAAGTGCGGTTGCCTTCGGGGACTTCATAAGCCCTGAGGGCGAAGACCCGGCCGCGCGTGGTGAAGAACAAAAGCACCGCATGCGTGTCCGTGACGAATATCTTCTCGATGAAGTCCTCTTCCTTAACCTCGGCACCCATGATACCCTTGCCGCCGCGCCCCTGGGCTTCGTAGGTATTGACGGGAATGCGCTTGATATACCCGCCATTGGATAGAGAGATGAGGACCTCCTCCTTCATGATGAGGTCTTCGAGGGTCATCTCCGCGGCCTCGGCTGAAATCTCGGTCTGGCGGCGCTTGCCAAAGGCCGCCTTGACATCCTCCAGTTCCTTAACCACTATGGCCACCACCCTCTTGACATCGGACAGGATGGCCCTGAACTCGGCGATGCGCCGCACCAGGCCCTCGTGCTCCTCCCGAATCTCGTCGACAGAGAGCCGGGTAAGCTGGTGCAGGCGCATATCCAGGATGGCCTGGGTCTGGGCCTTGGAGAGCTCGAATTCCGCCATCAAAGAGCTGCGCGCCTCTTCCGTGTCCTTGGCGCCGCGGATGATCTTGATGACGCGGTCGAGGTTCTTAAGCGCGATCAGGAAGCCTTCCAGGATATGAGCCCGGTCCAAAGCCTTGCGCAGCTGGTACTTGGTCCGGCGGATGACGACCGTCTTGCGGTGCTGCACGTAGTAACCCAACATCTCGCGCACAGGCAGGATGCGCGGCCGTCCGTCCACCAAGGAGAGCAGTATCACGCCGAAGCTCGACTCCATGGGGGTGTGCTTGTAGAGTTGGTTTAAGACCACGTTCGCGTTGCCGTCCCGCTTGATTTCGATGACCACGCGCATGCCTTTACGGTCGGACTCATCGCGGATATCCGAAATATCCGGGATCTTTTTGTCGCGCACCAGCTCCGCAATCGTACCCAGGAGGGTAGCTTTGTTGACCTGGTAGGGCAGTTCAGTCACGATGATGGCCTGCCGGTTGCCTTTGATATCTTCGATCTCAGTGCGCGCCTGGACCCGGACCGAGCCCCGGCCGGTCTCGAAATAATCCCGGATGCCGGCCTTGCCCCGCACGATACTCCCTGTGGGGAAATCCGGGCCCTTCATGATCTTCAGGAGGTCCTTGGTCTCGATCTTGGGCTCCTTGATGATCGCGATCGCCGCGTCACAGACTTCGGCGAGATTATGCGGAGGGATATTGGTCGCCATGCCCACGGCTATCCCCGATGATCCATTGACCAGGAGGTTGGGCACGCGCGAGGGCAGCAGAACCGGTTCGGTGGTGGTGCCGTCGAAATTGGGCGCGAAGTCCACGGTCTCCTGGTCGATGTCAGCGAGGACTTCCTCAGCGAATTTGGCCAAACGGCACTCGGTGTAGCGATAAGCCGCGGCCGGATCGCCATCGACCGAGCCAAAATTCCCCTGGCCATCGATCAGGGGATGCAGCAAAGAGAAGGACTGCACCATGCGCACCAAGGCGTCGTAGACTGCGGAATCGCCGTGGGGATGATATTTCTTGAGCACTTCTCCGACCACACCGGCGCACTTGGAGTATCTCTTGTTCGAGGCGAGGCCCTCGGAATGCATGGCATAAAGAATGCGCCGGTGCACGGGCTTAAGGCCATCGCGCACATCCGGCAGGGCCCGGCTTACGATCACGGACATGGAATAATCCAGGAAGGAGGCCCTCATCTCGGTGCCGATGTCGCGCGGCGAGATATTGTCAGGCAGGCTCGGCGTGACGGCTTGCTGTTCTGGTATGCTCATGTTTTATTCAATGCCTCATTCTTCAAGTAGACCGACCTATATATCCAGATTCTTGACTTCCTTGGCGTGCCGCTCGATGAATTGTCTCCGGGGCTCGACACGGTCGCCCATCAAGGTGGTGAAGGCGTTCTCCGCGTCCGCCATGTTGTCCAAGGTCACCTGCAGCAGTCGGCGCCGCTTGGGGTCCATGGTCTTCTCCCATAACTGCTCCGGATTCATCTCACCCAAACCTTTATAGCGCTGGATGCTGGCTCCGGAGCGGCCGGCTTCGCGCACGCACTCCAGGAGTTCCTTGAGGCTGTAACCTTCGCTCTCGCCGTGGGAAGTTTTTGACTTAAAAAGCGGCTTAGTCTTCTCGTCGCGCAGGACCTCGTACCATTTAAGATTGAGCCCCATCTCGGCCAGCTTCTGGTCCAAGGCGGCCAGCTTGGCCATCTCCCAGAGTTCCTGCATATCCGGTTCCAAGGCCTCTTCATCCACTTCGACCGGCACCTCGCCTTCGACGGCTGGTTTGCCCTCATGCTCCGCGGCCAGCTTGGCCTTGGCCTCGGCTACGGCTTTATCCCGATATTCGTGCCATTCCTTCTCGCTATAAAAGAAAAGGTACTCGCCAGCGGCCCTCTCCACGCGGAACAGCGGGAGCTTGCCCTTGTCCTTGTAAGCCAGGAAATCCTCCAGGTGCAGGCTCTTGCGCTCCAGATGCCGCAGCATGTTCTCCAAATCCACCAAAAGCTTGAGCAGGTCCTTCAATTCGTCGGAATCCAATTGCTTGGATTTCCCGTTGGCCGGATTAATGGCCGTTATCGCCACCGAGTTGCGGCCTTCCGTAAGCAGCCACTTCTCCATCTTTTCATCGTTATCTATATACATCTCGGTCTTGCCCTTCTTGACCTTGTACAAAGGCGGCTGGGCGATATAAATGTGCCCGCGCCTAATGAGCTCGTTCATCTGACGATAAAAGAAGGTGAGCAGCAAAGTGCGGATGTGTTGGCCGTCAACGTCAGCGTCGGCCATGATGATGAGTTTGTGGTAGCGCAGTTTTTCAGGCTTGAGCCCTTCGTCGTAATCCCGTTCGCCCGCCGGCTGCCCTGCCTCGCCCGCCGCTGGGACCTCGCGGACTTTGCCGATGCCGGTCCCTATGGCAGAGATCAAGGTCCGAACCTCGTCGTTGGAGAGGATCTTTACCAAGCGCGCCTTCTCCACGTTAAGGATTTTTCCCTTGATAGGGAGAATGGCTTGGAACACCCGGTCCCGGCCTTGCTTGGCGGAACCGCCTGCGGAATCTCCCTCCACGATAAAGAGTTCGGAGCGTTCAGGCTCGCGCTCCTGACAGTCCGCAAGCTTACCTGGCAAGGAAGAGCCGTCCAAAACGCCTTTGCGGCGGGTCAGTTCTTTAGCCTTGCGCGCAGCCTCGCGGGCCTCGCCTGCGGCCATGGCCTTCTGGCAGACAGCCTTGGCCGTGGCCGGATTCTCCTCGAAGAAAACCCCCAAGACCTCTCCCACGAGGGATTTGACCACGCCCTCGACTTCAGCGTTTCCGAGCTTGGCCTTGGTCTGCCCTTCGAACTGGGGATTGGGTATCTTAACAGAGAGCACCGCGGTGAGCCCCTCGCGCGCGTCGTCGCCCTGGACGGTATAATTCTTACCCTTGAGAAAGTCGTACTTCTTGATGTAGTCGTTGACTACCCGGGTCAGGGCGGAGCGGAAGCCCGCCAAATGCGTGCCACCCTCGGGAGTATTGATATTATTGACGAAGCTGAAGACGGTTTCGGAATATTCGTCGTTATACTGGATGGCCAAATCGACCGACACATCATCGCGTACCGTGTTGAAGCTGATGGGGTCGACGAAGACGGTCTTCTTATTCGTGTTCAAATACTGCACGAACTGCTTGATGCCGCCTTCATAATGGAAGGTATGTTTCTTATCCTCGCGCTCATCTATGATAGTGATCTTGGCGCCGGCGTTGAGGAAGGCCAGCTCGCGCAGACGGTTAGACAACACGTCGTAGGAGAACTGATGCTCGCCGAAAATCTCAACATCGGGCTTAAAGGTCACGCGCGTGCCATGGTCGTCGCTTTTGCCTATGGCCTTGACCGCCTCTTCCGGTTTGCCACGCTTATAGTTTTGCGACCATATTTTACCTTCACGGTAGACCTCGACCTTGACCCATTCGGAAAGGGCGTTGACGACAGAAATGCCGACCCCATGCAGACCGCCTGACACCTTGTAGGCGCTGTGATCGAACTTGCCGCCCGCATGAAGGACGGTCATGACAACCTCGAGAGCGGACTTGCCGCGCAGGTTCTTCGGCAACTTAGGGTCCTTCATCTCATCAACCGGGATCCCTGAGCCATTATCCAGGACCGTGACGGAGTTGCCTTCATGTAGGATAACGTCCACGGAACTGCACCGTCCCGCCAGGATTTCGTCCACCGAATTATCCACGGCTTCATAGACTAAATGATGCATGCCGGCCGGCCCGGTGGTGCCGATGTACATCGCGGGGCGTTTGCGCACGGCCTCCAGGCCCTCCAGGACCTGTATTTTAGAGGCGTCGTAGGTATCTTCTTTCTTCACCGCCGCGCCTTTAGCTGCTTCCGTATCGGTAGTGGTCTGGGGCATATTCCTCCGCTGCGGTCTTCGCGCATCTATAAAGACAAGGGGGATGAATCATCGTGACGAAACCTTGATACAGGTTATCCAAGCGCGACTGAAGTATTTATTAAGGCTACGCACGATTCCAGCGCTGCGCATATGAAGTTCTTGCGCCGCAGCCGCAGATCGCGGTCTGACGAAAAGAGTTCCTTGCTTGATGCCGGTCAATTCCCAATATCGGGACAGATGCCCCAGTTCTTTTTGCCAAACAGAACTCAATATAGTCATGCGGTCGCCCGACATCCCCGTCCGATAACCGAAGGAGGTAGCCAGTTCCTTGCCCGTAGACCAGGCCGGTCTTTTCTTTTGCGTCACGCGCATCACTACCGTCGGCGTCATATCCGCATGGGCATGATGACAAAACGGGCCAAGCTACCATCAACCGGTTCTATGAGGACCGGATTAACCGGGGTGGTAAAGCTCAGCGAAACTTTTTCAGTATCAATATGCTTCATGGCATCAACTAAAAAATGAGGGTTGAAGGCTACTTGAAAATCGACGCCGGAGTAGTCTATGCCAATTTCGTCGTTAAATTCCACGCTCTGCGAAGAAGCGGAAATATGTAAAGACTTCTTCTGGAGCGAAAACTTCACCGACCCGCCCCGATCCAAGGCGCAGAGCGCCGCGCGTTTAGTGACCGCCAATAATTCCTTAGAATCTAATATAAGAGTAATATCCTTTTTCTTCGGGATAACCTGCTCATAGTTTGGGAAGGTTCCTCCTATAAGGCGTGAGAGTAAGGTCGTCTCTTTTATCTGGAAGACGATTTGGTTCTCGGTTACCCCTATTTTAATATTGCCTTTGGATTCGGCGGTGACATCCATAGATCCTAGCAGACGCAAAAGTTCTCCTAGAATTTTTGTTGGAATAATAACTTGAAAATCCTGGTCCTTTACGATATTTTTTTGACTTATGATGGCCAAACGACGGCCATCGGTAGCGACCATTTCCAATAAATCCTTCTTGGCCGACCAATAGACGCCGTTCAACACATGGCGCGTTTCATCGGAAGACGCAGCAAATATAGTCTTCCTGACCATGTCAAAAGTGGCTCCTAAAGGCAGATCGAAAGCCTGCTGATTATCGAATTCAGGCAGAACCGGATATTCCTCTTTGGGCGTTCCTATAATCGAAAAACGTGAGTGTCCGCATTTTAGCTGTATCTTATGACTCGAGTCCACCGCCAATTCCACATCGGGTCCCGCAGGAAGGCTTTGTAGAATATCGGAGAATTTTTTAGCTGGGATCGTTATACTCCCATCAGACTCCACCTCAGCGGGAATATAATGCTTCACACCCATTTCTAAATCCGTGGAAACGACTTTAACCTTAGAACTCTCCGTCTCCATCATAAAATTCAATAGAATCGGTAATGTGGTTCGTGCGGATAATGCGGATTGGATAGTTTGCACTCCTTTCAACAGGTCTTCTTTATGACAATGTATTTTCATATATAATCATCCTCTTAATAGATAGGTGCAAAATAAGCATAAGGCGTGTATATTGACGGGGTAAAAGAAAAATAATAGATGAATAGTTGAAAAAGGTTATGCGCCTTATCCCCAGTCTGGAAGTTTATCATCCTTAGGTCATTATTATCAGCTATTTTTCCACAGCCTGGATGTCGGAGCGGAGTTTATTGACGAGTTCCATGAAGAAAGGGTCATCCTCCAACATCTTTTGGATTTTTTTGCGGCCATGTAGGACTGTGGTGTGATCGCGCCCGCCGAAAGCACGACCGATGTCGGTGGAAGAAAGTTCTGTCATGACGCAAGCAAAATACATCGCCAATTGCCGGGGTAAGGCGATCTGCGCGGTCCGCTGCTGTCCTTTTAGGTCCTTGATGTCTAAAGAATACTTGTGAGCGACTAGGCGCTGAATGGTTTCGATGTTCACGGGAGCCGACACATCATGCGGCAGGGAGTCCTTAAGAATCTCTTTTGCGTCGTCCACCGTCAGGCTGGTGCCCGTCATGGAGGCAAAGGCCCTGAGGCGGATGAGGGATCCTTCCAGAAGCCGTATATTGGTCTTGACGGTGGATGCGACGAAAAGGATGACTTCATCAGGCACGTAGAATCTTTCCACCTCCGATTTTTTGCGCAGGATGGCGATGCGCGTCTCCAAATCCGGCGCGGTGATGTCCGCCACTTGGCCCCACTCGAGTCGGGAGACCAGTCTTCTTTCGTAGGGAGTCATCTCCTTGGGCACCCGATCAGAGGTGATGACAATCTGCCGGCGCGAGTCAAAAAGGGAGTTAAAAGTGTGAAAAAACTCCTGTTCGCTCTGTTCTTTAGCGATGAGGAACTGCAAGTCGTCGATGAGCAGGCAATCGAGGTTCCTGTATTTGCCTCTAAAATCGTCGGTGCTCCTATGGTGGATGGAGTTGATGTATTCGTTGACGAATTCTTCCGCTGTGGTGTAAAGGACGCGGGTCTTCGGGAAAGACTGGCGCATGGCATTGCCGATGGCATGCAAAAGATGGGTTTTGCCCAAACCTACACCCCCGTATAAGAAAAAAGGATTAAATTGTGTGCCAGGATTCTTGGTGATCGCTTCCGCCGTGGCATACGCCAGCCGGTTCGACTTGCCCACGACGAAAGAGGCGAAGGTATAGCGCGGGTTGAATTCTCGGAAGGAGAAATCCGATTGTGGGCTCGGTTCTGAAATTGGGTCCGTGGTCGGCAGGCGGTTTCGGAGATCTATAGAAATCTCATAATCAATTCCGATGTCCAGGCTAGTAATATCTTTAAAAATGGCGGTGAGTCTTTTCTGATAACGATCTCTTATTCCATCTGAAAAGTATTTGTTAGGGACCTTGAGATGCAATACCTGATCCTCGATGCGCAATGCTTCTATGGGGCGAAGCCACAGCTCTGCGTCTTCGTTCCCGATCTCGCTACGAAGGCGTTCTACTGCCTGCGACCAAAGAGTATTTGAATCTATGTTTTCCACAGGTTATCCACAGATGTG
>CAIRTQ010000052.1 GCA_903881545.1 uncultured Elusimicrobia bacterium | reverse complement strand
CCTCACGCCCATGACCGGCATCATCATGGAACAGCGGGGCTACATCGACAAATACATCGGCGACTGCATCATGGCCTTCTGGAACGCGCCCTTGGACGACGCTGAGCACGCGCGCAACGCCTGCCGGGCGGCCCTGGCCATGCACCAGAACCTCGCGGAACTTGAAGGGACCTGGCAGGCCCAGGCGCAGTCCGAGGGCCGCAAGTTCATCCCCATCCATATCGGCGTGGGCCTCAACACCGGCCCCTGCTGCGTAGGCAACATGGGCTCCGACCAGCGCTTCAACTACTCGGTGCTGGGCGACGATGTCAACCTGGCCTCGCGCTTGGAGGGCCAGACCAAGGCCTACGGCGTGAGCACGATCATCGGGCCGCGCACGAGAGAGCTGGCCGCGGACTTCGCAGCCCTCGAGCTCGACTTGATCAGGGTCAAAGGCAAGACCAAACCGGTGCGCATCTTCACGCTGCTAGGCGACATCCGCCAAGCCCAGGAACCCGCTTTCCAGGAGCAGGCGAAGATCCATGACCGGATGCTCGTCGCCTATCGCGGTCGGAAGTGGGACGAGGCGTCGGCGTTGCTGGCCGAATGCCGGAAGTCGGGGCTGCCGCTGGACAAGCTCTACGACATCTATGAAGGACGCATGGCGGATTTTCAGCTGCACCCGCCGGCGGCGGATTGGGACGGAACTTTCACGGCGACCAGCAAATAATTCACCCAAGGCCGAACGTCTTGCGAGTTATTGACGCATCCCAGAGAAAGAATTAAACTTGTGCGCAGGCAGCCGATGAACACATCCGCAGCCTGAAATGCTGATTCCATAGGAGCACATGAAAATGGCGGTACGCTTGGATGTCGATGCCGGTGTCGCCGATCTGCTCAACCGCGTCCTGCGGCTGGAAGGGTTCTTCCCGGAATTCACCATTGAGCATGTCGTTAAGTTCTTTTCCAGAAGCGGGCTTTTCGCCTACACGCGCGACCAACTGGTGGTTCTCCAAGGAGAGACGGGCCGCGATCTCTACATCGTCTACACGGGCCGCGTGAGCATACGGAAGATGTCCGGCTCGATTACGACGACGGTAAAGACGCTGGGACCGGGCGGCATCTTCGGAGAAATCGCCCTTTTGGGCGACGGCCTGCGCACGGCCACGGTCACCGCGCTCGAAGACTCCAAGATATTCCGGATATCCGCCGCCGACCTGCAATATCTCCTTGCCTATAACAAGGAACTCTCCGCGCATCTGAAGACGTTGGCCATAGAACGTCTGGACAGTGGTGCGCGCGCGTCTTGACCATCAACTTATTGGCATACAGCAATTATGCAGGTATAGCCGGGGGTCCTGCACGAAGTGAATGTCAAATTGATGGGGCCGCCACCGTTAACGCCAGAAATCGCACTGCCGGGTCCGCCGGAGTTCCAGGAAAAACTGCACGCTGTGTTGCCAATGCACGTATTGATAGTTTGAACCGGTCGACACAGAACAATTCTTCCACCAAGGCTATTCGCAGAATCGCAGGTTACCCCCCCATCATTGGTCCAACCTAGCGCCCAAACGATCGTCATCCCTGTAGGGCAGTTCGCCGTCGCATTGTCGCTACCCGAACCATAGACCGTATGCAGAGCGGCAGAAACCGGTTTCCATTGGCTACCGTCAAAAAAGTAAAGCGAGTTGACGGTCAAATTGTAGACGAGAGAACCGGCCGGCGGATTGATAACGGCGAGCATTTGGGTATTGGACATTCTCGGCGGGGCAAAACCGCTAGTCTTCGATTGAACATCTAAGGCAGCCTGTGGCAAAGCTGTTCCGATTCCTACCTTGCCGTCGGTGGTGGTGGCAAGGTAGGTATTCCCGGCAACTTCCAGCCCAAATTCTGGCAGTGATGACTTATTGTTTGTCGTTATTGGACCAATGCTGACCCCGCCGCCTGGATGAGTGGCAAGATAGGTCTTCCCAGTAGTGATCATCTGAGTGTAGACGCCGGATGGGGCAGGGTAATAGGTCGTCAGATTCACATTTTCCGAGCCCAGCTCGGTCGCGCTTATGATGACGATAGTTACTGTGACGGCAAGAATCCATGCCCGTGTCGGCAAATCAAAACAAAGGCGGATCGTTCTGGATTTTCTTCGCATGGTCCACATATGTAGTTGTTGTATAACCCCTTCAAACGATAATGTCAAGCGGGTCCGCGCGCTACCTGGCGCTGTCCAGCATTCTCATGGAAACGAGTGCTTCCTCGAACGAGCAGGGATTGTTGCCTTCGCCGCGGAAGTAGGCGGCCACCTTTTCGATCATCGGCTGCTGGATCGTCGCCGGATTGGTGAATTCGACCACCTGCTTGTCCGCGCCCTTCACGATCTCCAGCGCGGCGCCGGAGAAAAATGAAAAAACGAGCTTGCCCTGATCACCGATGATCTCGCAACTCTCGCGGGCGGCGCTCTCATGCACATGAAATGCCCACGTGCCCCGCAACAATATATCCGATGGGAAGACCGCATCCAGCGTAGTGACATCCGGGGCTGGTTCGGCTTTGTCCTGATTGAATGATTTTCCGTTCGTCCTCAAGGGCTCGCCAAAAAACCAGCACATCAAGTCCAATTGATGCGGGGCGAGATCATGAAACAGCCCTCCTCCCGAAAGGGCCGGATTCACGCGCCAGTTGTCTTGAGCCTGTGTGCTGCGATTTTCAATTCTCGACTGCAACGTAGTGATTGCTATCAGCTTGATCTTTCCAATCTCCTTGCGCTGCAACAACGACTTCACGTGGTTGAACAACGGCAATGCTCTCCGGTAATAGGCTCCCACCGCTGGGACCTGATAGCGGATAGCAGCATCGCGCATCCGCGCGACGGCGGCCGCATCGAGCGCAAGCGGCTTTTCCACATACACCGGCTTGCCCGCTGCCATCGCTCGTATTGCAAATTCCTCGTGCTGGGCCGGTGGGGTCGCGACATAAATGGCATTGATCTCCGGATCGTCAATCAATTGCCGTGCATCGGTGTAGAATTTCGGAACGTGATGGCGTCTGGCGTAGTCCGCCGCTTTGAATGCGTCGCGTCTCATCACCGCGCGCAGAGAAGAGTGCCTGATTTTGGAAAACGCAGGGCCGCTCTTTACTTCACACACGGCACCGCAACCGATGATGCCCCAGCGCAAATCGTCATTGACAAATCTCATCACTGATTCCACCCAAATAAAATCCTGCCCTGGGCGATAAGCAATGTCAGTCAGGCCTGGCACCAAATCGCTGGCGAAGCTCTGAAAGCTGGGAGACTTCGCCGAGCATGATCAAGCGGTCGCCGGCTTTTATAGGACGATTGGGATCCGGGTTGATATCGTATTTCCCGGTTTCGCCGTCATGAACCGCCAGCAAGAGCGGGGCGTGGCCCTGGTTGCCCTTGAATTCCCCGACCGGCCGCCCCACGAACGGGCAGTCCCGCGGAACCGCGATCTCGTCAAAGCGCTCCACTGTCGCGGTTTCGCGCATCATGGAATCGAGAAACCCGGTGGTGGCCGGCCGGATCATCTCTGAAGCCATGCGCAGGCCTCCGATGTAATCAGGGTTGATGACGGTATCCGCCCCGCTGCGGATAAGCTTGTCTTTTACTCCAACCCCCTGCTGGCGGCAGACCACGCGCACGTTGGGATTCAACCCCTTGGCGCTCAACGCCACGAACGCATTGTCCTGGTCCGTCGCCAACACCGCGAACACCCCGGAGGCGCGCTCGACCCCGGCGGACTTCAGGATCTTGTCGTCCGTGGCGTCGCCCACGACAAAAAGCAAGTCATCGACCCCAAGGCGGTCGCGGACCCTGCCGATCGCCTCAGGCTGGCGCTCGATGAGCACCGCAGGCCTCTTGGTCCGGTAAAGCTCGGCCGAGATCACTTCCCCGCCGTGCCCCGCCCCGCAGACTATATAATGCCCGGAAAGCTTGGCGATCTTTTTTTCCATGCGCCTCCCCCTCAACGCGGCTGACAAGTCTCCCTCGACGATCAGCGCCGTGACCGCTGAAAACACGTAAGTCACGGCGCCGATGCCGCCAATGATGAGAAAAATCGTGAAGGCCCGGCCGGCGCTGCTGAGAGGATGGGTCTCGCCATAGCCGACCGTGGCCAGGGTGATGACCGTCATGTAAAGGGAGTCAAAAAGAGGCCAGCCCTCTATGAAATGATAACCCAATGTCCCTGCCAGAAGCGCGAAGCACAACAGCGCGACGATGGAGGCAAAGCGCCTGCGGACATCCCCCATCTCGTGCATGCTTAGATTATAGTCGCTTTTGAAGCACTTTGCGCCGGTCGCGGCGCTGGTCGGATGAAAATCCCGCACCTGGCCCATCGCCGCGCCCCGCCTGCCTATCCTGTTGCGCCCCTTCCGCTAAAGCCGGTTGACTCCCGCCGTCAAAAGAAACTAAATATCCCAATGCCACTCGCGATCGGCCTCATGTCCGGCACCTCGGCCGACGGCGTCACCGCCGCCTTGGTCGACATCCGCGGCCGCCGCCTCAAGGTCCTGCGCTGCCAGACCTATCCCTACGCCCCGCCCCTGCGCCGCCGCCTGCTCGCCGCCGCCGGACTGCGCGCCTCCCAACTCTCGCGCCTTAACTTCGAGCTCGGCCACGCCTTCGCCGACGCCGCCCGCCGCATCGGCCGCGGCCGCCGCGCCACAGTCATCGGCTCGCACGGCGCCACCGTCTGGCACGGCCCCTCCGCCCAGCCGCCCAACACCATGCAGATCGCCGAGCCCGCGCTCATCGCCGAACTCTGCGGCATCCCCGTGGTCGCCGACTTCCGGACCCGCGACATGGCCGCCGGCGGCGAAGGCGCGCCCCTGGTCCCCGCCTTCGACGAGTTCCTCTTCGCCCACGGCCCCATGCGCTGCCTGCAGAACATCGGCGGCATAGGCAACGTCTCCGTGGCCGGACGCGGCCGCCTCTGGGCCGCCTTCGACACCGGACCCGGCAACAGCCTCATGGACGAGGCCGTGCGCCAGGCCACCAACCACCATCGGCACATGGACCAAAACGGCCGCCTGGCGCGGCTCGGCCGGCCCGACGAACGCCACCTGGGCCGGCTCATGGCCGACCCATTCTTCCGCCGCCCCCCGCCCAAGTCCTTGGACAAAGGCGCATTCTCCATAAAATTCCTGCGCCGCCATTTCCCCCGCATTACAACGAGAGGGCTGCCCGACATACTCGCCACGCTCAATCTCTTCACCGCCTGCTCCATCGTTGATTCCTACCGCCGCTTCGTCTTTCCCCGCTTCGCCATCCACGAGATCGTCATCGCGGGCGGCGGCGCCCTCAACCCCGAGCTCATGGCCAACCTGCACCGGCTTCTCGCGCCCCTGCCGGTGCTCACCTCGGAGCGCTTCGGCATGCCGGTGCTGGCCAAGGAAGCCGCGGCCTTCGCCTGGCTCGGCCTGCGCGCTCTGCAAGGCCGCGCCAACAACTGCCCTCAGGCCACGGGCAGCCGCGGCCGCCGCATCCTCGGCAAGTTGGTGCCCGCGTGAAGCTCTCCCAGCGCATCCTGCAACGCATGACGGCTTATCCTCCCTTCTATCAGGCCGTGTGGAAGGCCTGCGCCCAGATTCCCCGAGGCCAGGTCCGGACCTATGGCTGGGTCGCCCGCGCCATCGGCAAGCCCCGCGCCGCGCGCGCCGTGGGCCAAGCTTTGGGCAAGAACCCCTTCGCGCCCGCGGTGCCCTGCCACCGCGTGGTGGGCGCCGACGGCAGGCTCACCGGCTTCTCGGCTCCCGGCGGCGTGGCGGCCAAGCGCCGCCTGTTACAGCGCGAGGGCGTTCTAAAGAAGACGCTTTAAGTATAATCTTCCCATGGACACCGCTTCCCAAGACCAGACCAAATCCGTCCTCCCCGAAGGCTTCCCGCCCGCCGTGCGCATCAAGGACCTCAAGGCCCATCTGGGCCAGGAGGTCAGCCTGCAAGGCTGGCTCTACAACATGCGCTCCAAGGGCAAGATCGCCTTCTTGCTCGTGCGCGACGGCTCCGGCATCTGCCAATGCGTCGCCTTCCAGGGCGACCTGACCCCCGAGGTCTTCGCCCGGGCCCAATCCGTGACCCAGGAGACATCTCTCGTGGTGCGCGGCGTCCTGCGCGGCGACGAGCGCTCGCCCGGCGGCGTGGAGCTCGGCATCAAGGACCTGGCCATCGTGCACCAGGGCCCGGAATTCCCCATCGGCCCCAAGGAGCACGGCCCCGACTTCCTGCTCACCAACCGCCACCTCTGGCTGCGCTCGCGCAAGCAGGCCGCCATCGCGCGGGTGCGCCACCAGGTCAAGCGCGCCATCCGCGACTTCTTCGACAACGACGGCTTCACCCAGGTGGACGCCCCGATCTTTACGCCCAGCGCCTGCGAGGGTACCACCAACCTCTTCGAACTCGACTACTTCGACGAGGGCAAGGCCTACCTCACCCAGTCCGGCCAGCTCTACATGGAGGCCGCGGCCATGGCTTTGGGCAAGGTCTACTGCTTCGGCCCCACTTTCCGGGCCGAGCGCTCCAAGACCCGCCGCCATCTCACCGAGTTCTGGATGGTCGAGCCCGAAGTGGCCTACTGCGACCTGAACGGCGTCATGGACCTGGCCGAGCGCTTCGTCTGCCACGTGGTCCGGCACTGCCTCGACAAATGCGCCGGCGAGCTCAAGGAGCTGGAGCGCGACACCGCCAAGCTGGAAAAGGTGCTGACGCCCTTCCCGCGCGTGAGCTACGACGAGGCCGCCGCCATCCTCAAGCGCAAGGGCGTCGAGTTCACCTACGGCGACGACTTCGGCGCGCCCCAGGAGGTCGCGGTCGCGGCCGAGTTCGACCGCCCGGTCATGGTGCACCGCTTCCCCGCGCAGGTCAAGGCCTTCTACATGAAGCCCGACCCGGCCGACGCGTCCAAGGCCCTTTGCGTGGACGTGCTGGCGCCCGAGGGCTTCGGCGAGATCATCGGCGGCGGCCAGCGCGCCGACGACCTGGCCTACCTGGAGGCGCAGCTCGTCAAGCACAAGCTTCCCAAAGAAGCCTTCGAGTGGTACCTGGACCTGCGCCGCTACGGCTCGGTGCCCCACGGCGGCTTCGGCCTGGGCGTGGAGCGCACCACGGCCTGGATCTGCGGGGTCGAGCACATCCGGGAGACCATCGCCTTCCCGCGCATGCTCTACCGCATCTACCCGTAAGGAAACGAAACATGACGCCGCGGATCGACCATTGGGCCGCCCTCGCCGTCCTGTTGGCCGCCCCGGCCGCGGCCGGGGCGCAGCCCTCGGCGGTCTGGTACGGGCACACAGACGACGTGACCTGCGTGGCCTTTTCCTCGGATGGTACCAAGGCGCTCTCCGGGAGCCAGGATCAGACGGTGCGGCTCTGGGATACGGCCACCGGCAAAGCCTTGCGGACCTTCGACGGTCTGGAGAGCCCGCTGGCGGCCGTGGCCTTTTCCTTTGACGGCCTCACCGCCCTTTCGGTCAGCGACCATCTTGCCTTCAATAGCTGGGACCTGGCCACGGGCCGGCCAGTCGTCTCGTATCCCGGCTACGGCGTCTTCGCCTATGCCGCGGCCATCTCGCCGAGCGGCCGCCGGGTCCTGGCCGGCTGCGACGACAGGACCTTGCGGGTCTGGAGCTTCGTCAGGGGCCGGGAAGTCGAATATTGGCCGGCGCATGCCGACTATGTGGCGGCCGTGGCTTTCTCACCTGACGGATCCAAAGCTCTGGCGGGAGGCGGGAATCCGGAGATCTGGGACTCCCACACCGGCAAGGTCGCAACCAATCTCAAAGGCATCGCCGGAGTCATCCTGGCCGCGGCCCTGTCCGCGGACGGAGCAACCGGCCTGACCGCGGGCATGGAGGACAGCATCAAGGCCTGGGACGCGCGGACCGGGGCATTGCTGGCAATCTGGAAGGGACATTCCAAGCCGATCCGCGCCTTGGCTTTGAGCCCGGATGGATCTTTGGCGCTCTCCGGCTCGGAAGACACGACCGTCCGGCTCTGGGAAACCGCCACCGGGAAGTGCCTCAAGGTCTGGACCGGCCATGAGGGCCGCGTCCGGGCCGTGGCCTTCTCCCCTGACGGCAAGCGCGCCCTCTCCGCGAGCGACGACCGGACCCTGCGCTTATGGGACGTAGGCGCCGCTTTCGCGAAGGCCAAGGCCGAGGCATCCAAATCTGAGGAGAAATAGCCCCCCGATGAAATCCATCGACCCGGACGAGCTCTTCGAATTATCCCGCCGCTTCATGGCCAGCCGCGTCCTGCTCAGCGGCTTCGAGCTGGGCGTGTTCACCGCCCTGGGCTGCGGCCCGAGGACCTCGGCCCAGGTGGCGGCCGCGGTCAAGGCCGACGCCCGGGCCACGGACCGCCTGCTCGACGCCTTGGTAGTCCTGGGCTTGCTGCGCAAGAGCGCCGGGCGCTTTTGCAACGGTCCGGCCGCGGCGCGCCGTCTGGTGGCGGGCCGGCCCGGCTACATGGCGGGGCTCGGCCATTCCGCGAGCCTCTGGCGCACCTGGTCCACCTTGACCGAATCGGTCCGGCAAGGACGCGGCATCCTTAAAGAACCGGTAGGGCGCCGCGGGGCGGCGTGGTTCTCCTCCTTCATCGCGGCCATGCACGAGCGAGCGCGCCAGACCGCGGACGCGGTCGTCAGCCGCCTGGACCTGCGCGGCGTCTCCCAGGTGCTGGACGTGGGCGGAGGCTCGGGCGCCTACGCCATGGCCTTCGCGCGGGCCAAGCCGAGCCTGCGCGCCACGGTCTTCGACCTACCCCAGACCGCCGTCTTGACGCGCGGCTACATCCGGAAGGCCGGGCTCTCCGGCCGCGTCGATGTCCGGGTCGGCGACTATGAAAAGGATGCCCTGCCCCGCGGCTATGACCTGGCGCTCCTGTCCGCCATCATCCACAGCTGCTCGCCGGCAGGCACGCAGCGGCTCTTCCGAAAATGCGCCCGGGCCCTGAACCCCGGCGGCCGCATCGTGGTCCAGGAATTCGTCGTGAACGAGAGCCGCACGGCCCCGGCCTTCGCGGTGTACTTCGCGCTCAACATGCTGGTGGGCACGCAGGCGGGAGACACCTACACCGAGTCAGAGATACGCGCCTGGATGCGACAGGCCGGGTTCGGCGCAATCCGGCGGCAGGACACGCCGTTCGAGACGGCGCTGATCACGGGCCATCTTTAGGACGGCTTGGGCGCCAGGCGCGAATTCGCAACTAGGGATGTGGGTCCATCGACCCAGGCGCTTCTGGGACTTTCTGCCCTATGCGCGGGGGGCCTCATCAGCCAAAATATACTATACTTAGGCTAGATGGGCGGCCAATCATAATACAAGGATAACCCTTATGAAACTTCAGCGACATCTGATCTGCGCGGCGCTGGCCGCGCTGCTGCTGGCGCCGAGCACGCTCTGCTTCGCCGATCCGCTGGAAGTCGAGCTGACCAACGTCAACGCCGCCATCAAGCAGAAGGGTGGCCGCTGGGTCGCAGGCGAGACTTCCATGTCCCGCAGGTCCAAGAAAGAACGGCAAGGCCGCCTCGGGTTGGCCGGCAAGCCACGCAACATCAAGCCTTTGGACGAGGCCGAGGATGCCGGAACCGTCAACGGCCTGGACTGGCGGGACAACAACGGCAATTTCGTTACCGCGGTGAAGGACCAGGGCCAATGCGGCAGCTGCTGGGCTTTCGCCATGACCGGCGGCCTGGAATCCTACATCCGCATCACCCAGCACAAGACCGAGAACCTCTCCGAGCAAGTGCTCGTCTCCTGCGGCGGCGTGGGCTCCTGCAACGGCGGCACCCTGGACGCGGATTTCCTGGAAACCACCGGCCTGCCGCCGGAGTCCTACTATCGCTACACCGCCAAGGACGGGGACTGTAAGTCGGCCAAGGCTGGCTGGCAGGACCATGCCTTCACCATCGGGCACTGGCGCACGGTGGCGCAGCGGCTCTCGTCCATCAAGAACGCCCTGGATAAATACGGACCCCTGCCCACTTCCTACATGGTCTACGAAGACTTCATGCATTACAAGTCGGGCGTCTACACCCACGACACGGGCAAACAAGAGGGCGGACACGCCGTCTTGGTCGTGGGTTATGACGACAATGAGAAGTGCTTCATCGTGAAGAACAGCTGGGGCCCGGATTGGGGCGAGAAGGGCTTCTTCCGCATCGCCTATTCCGAGATGAACAGCGATGTTGATTTCGGCGGGCTCACCATCGCCTTCAAGCCGGTCGGCGTGTCGCGGCGCGTTTCCGCGGCCGCGCGGGCCTCGCACTTCAACGCGGACTCGGCCCTGTCTAAAATCAAGTCCGTGGTGCCTTTACAGCCGTAAGCGGCTCGTGCGCGGAGAAAGCGCGGCGACAGAGGACCGTCGCCGCGCTTCTTCTTTTATGCCGCGCGTCCTGAGTTTCGGCGACCGCATCCCTTGCGGCGACTACCGCCTGCTCTCCAAGTTCGACGATGCCCTCAATTTCACCGATGGCGGCCGCCTCGTGGCCGTGGTCACGGAGCGCGTGGGCGGAGGGCCCATCAACATCGAACTCGGCGGGCCCTCCCTGCCCGATGCGGAAAGGCTGGAGGTTCGCCGCGGATCGTTCTCCTTGGACGGGACGGTCTTGCCCTGCCGCCCCCCCTATGACTCGGCCCTGCCCGCGGCTGCGGCCACGCCGGAACAGATGCGGCAGGCCCTGCGGTCGGTGCAATCGACCGTGATTGCAGCCGCCCATCCCAAAAGCCTGGCCTTCCTGTTCGACGAATCGCGCCTGGGCGGTCTGCGGCCGGGATTCGAAATGGCGATGGCCGCCAAGTTCCGGGACGCCGCCGCAGACATGGCCGCGGGCAAGCTGGCGCAAGGCGCGGCCGCTGTGAGCGGGCTGGGCTGGGGCCTCACTCCCTGCGGCGATGATTTTCTGGCCGGATATCTTTGGGGCCTGCACGCGCGCCAGCGCTTGGACGGCAAGGACCTCTCGAAGGCCATCACGGCCGTTTACGGCGCGGCCCGCAGCGCCCACCCGCTTTCCGCGGCCTTCCTGGACTGCGCCCGCGAGGGCCGCTGTTTCGAAAAGCTGCGCGGCCTTCTGGCCGCGCTCATGGCCGGCGACGCGCTGGATGCGCCGCGGCGCGCTCGGAAACTTCTGGCCATGGGCGAGACCTCGGGCGCGGATACCTGTGTGGGACTTTTGGCGGCGCTGAACTAAGGAGGCATTTTCATGGTGGTTAAAGGGATGGTCAAGCCGGGCGCGTACTTCGATTCCGTGACCTTGATGCAGGCGGCGCGGGAGCTTTCCGGCCGGCCGGGCGTCTCGGACGCGGCGGTGGTCATGGCCACGGCCGAAAACAAGGCAATCTTGAAGTCCTCCGGGATGCTGCTCCCCGAATTCAATGCCGCGGGCGACGCGGACCTGCTCATTGCCGTCCAGGCCGCGGATGAGAAGGCTGCCGCCCTGGCCTTGGCCGAGGCCGAACCCCTGCTGCGCGGCTCACGCAAGCGCACGGGCCAGGACGCCGCCTTCTCCCCCAAAAGCCTGGAGAGCGCCCTGCAAGTCCTACAGGACGCAAACCTGGCGGTCATCTCAGTGGCCGGCCGCTACGCGGGCGAAGTGGCCATGGACGCATTGCAAAAAGGCCTGCATGTGATGATCTTCTCGGACAACATCCCGCTGGAGACCGAGATCGAGCTGAAGAAATTCGCGCAGGGCCGCGGCCTGCTGGTCATGGGGCCGGATTGCGGCACCGCCATCATCAACGGCGTGCCCTTGGCCTTCGCCAACGCTGTCAGCCGCGGAGAAATCGGCATAGTGGCCGCGGCGGGCACGGGCCTGCAGGAGGTCTCTTCCATCATCTCCAACGAAGGCGCCGGGGTGTCCCAGGCCATCGGCACCGGCGGCCGGGATGTGAAAAAAGAGGTCGGCGGCATCATGTTCCTGGAAGGCCTGCGGGCCTTGGCCGAAGATGAGTCCACCAAGGTCATCGTCCTCATCTCCAAACCGCCGCACGAAAGCGTCATCCAAAAACTGGGCGCGGCCGTCAAAGCCTTGCGCAAGCCGGTGGTGGCGATGTTCCTGGGCGCCGATGTCGATGCCGTAGCCGCCTGCGGCATGACCGCGGCGGGTACCTTGGAGGAGGCCGCATTGCTCGCGGTGGCCTTGGCCAAAGGCGAGAGCGCGGATGCAGCGCGCCAGAAGCTCCGGAGCCATGACGCGGAACTCGACCGCGGCGCGGCCCAAGAAGCGGGCCGCTTCGCCCCGGGCCAGAAGTACCTGCGGGGCCTTTTCAGCGGCGGGACTTTCTGCGGCGAGGCCCAGGTCATCTTCCGCGGCCTGCTCCAGGAAGTCTATTCCAACGCGCCTTTAGCGCCGGCCCAGGCGCTCGCGGACGCCTGGAAGTCGCAGGGGCACACGGTGGTGGATTTGGGCGAGGACGCCTTCACCGTGGGGCGGCCGCATCCCATGATAGATTTCTCCTTGCGCAACCGGCGCATCCAGGACGAGGCCAAGGATCCGGAGACGGCGGTGATCCTGTTGGACGTGGTCCTGGGCTATGGCTCGAACCTGGACCCGGCCGGCGAACTCGCGCCCGCCATCCAGGCGGCTCGGCAGACCGCGGCCGCCGGGAGACGGCATCTGGCCTTCGTGTGCTCCGTGACGGGCACGGAGAAAGATCCGCAGGTGCGCAGCAAGGTCGAGGCCGCCTTAAAAGCAGCGGGCGCCATCATCCTGCCCACCAACGCGGCCGCGGCGCGGTTCGCGGGCCGCATCGTTAAAGAATTGGCGGAAAAGGCCGGCTTGCGCCGCTGAAAAGCGGCGCGCGGACAAAGTGTTATAATGACCTGAGGGCCCAACCATGGCGATAAAAGATCTCTTTCAGAAAGAACTCAAAGTCGTCAACATCGGCCTGGAATCATTCAAGGAAAGCCTGGACCAGTGCCGCGCGCCCTCGGTCCAGGTGGACTGGCGTCCGCCGCTCGCGATGGACGCCGCCGTCATTGGCGCGGTGCGCGCCGCCTCCGAGACCATAGCCCGGGCCAACGCCCAGGCCGTGGCCAAGGTGCTGGCGGCCAGGCCCTACCTCATCGGCCTTGAAAAAGCCCTCGACGCGGTTCCCGGCATGAAGAAGAACCTGCTCCTGCACGCCGGGCCGCCCGTGACCTGGGAGCGCATGTGCGGGCCCATGCGCGGCGCCGTCATGGGAGCCCTCATCTACGAGGGCTTGGCCAAGACCCCTGAGGAAGCCGGCAAGCTCGCGCAGTCAGGAGCCGTGGAGTTCGCGCCCTGCCACGAACACTCGGCGGTGGGGCCCATGGCCGGAATCATCTCCCCTTCCATGCCCGTCTTCGTGCTCAAAAACGAGGAGAATGGCAACCTGGGCTACTGCACTCTGAACGAGGGCCTGGGCAAGGTCCTGCGCTACGGGGCCTATGGCCCCGAGGTCGTCAAGAAGCTCAAGTGGATGGAGACCGTGCTCTATCCGGCGCTCAAGAAAGCCGTGGCCAAGCTGGGTAAGGTGGACCTGAAGAACATCATCGCCCAAGCCCTGCACATGGGCGACGAGGTCCACAACCGCAACCGGGCCGCCACCTCGCTGTTCTACCGCGCCGTGGCGCCCGCCATCGTGCGCACCGCGCCTGACGCCGAAACCGCGGCCCAGGTGCTCGAGTTCATCAACGGCAACGACCACTTCTTTCTCAACCTCTCCATGCCCGCGAGCAAGGTGTCCCTGGACGCCGCCCGCGGCGTGGCCAGCAGCTCCTTGGTGGTGGCCATGGCGCGCAACGGCACGGATTTCGGCATCCAACTCTCCGGCACTGGTGATGAATGGTTCACCGGACCGGCGCCGGTGCCAGACGCCCTGTTCTTCGCGGGCTTCACTAAGAAGGACGCCAACCCGGACATCGGGGATTCCGCCATCACCGAGACCAACGGCCTGGGCGGCTTCGCCATCGCGGCCTCCCCGGCCATCGTGCAGTTCGTGGGCGGCAACGCCGCCGACGCGGTGAACTACACCCGGCGGATGTACGAGATCTCCTTGGCCGAGAGCGCGTCCTACCAGATCCCCGCCCTCGATTTCCGCGGCAGCCCCACGGGCATAGACGCGATCAAGGTCGTAGAAAAAGGGATCTTCCCCGTCATCGACACGGGAGTGGCGCATCGCGAGCCCGGGGTGGGACAAGTAGGCGCCGGCATCCTCAACGCCCCGGCCGAGCCGTTCCAGAAGGCCTTGGCCGGTCTGGCCAAGAAACTAGGGAGGAATCAATGAAACCCAACGACTTCATCAAGCTCATGGACCAGGCCAAGATGTACGATCTGACCCAGCGCCTGAGCATACACACCCCGCCCTGGCCCAGCTACATCCCCCTCTCAGTCCAATACTTCAAGCGCATCGCGGGCGCGCACATGGGCCAGGGCGCCAACGGCCAGGTCATCACCACCTCCAACCATGTGGGCACGCACATGGACGGCGAGATCCACTTCCACGCCAGCGGCCGCTCCATCGGCCAGGTGCCCATGTCCGAGTGGGTCGGGCCGGGCGCGATCGTAGACCTCTCCAAAGAAATGGGCGACTACGACCTCTATGAGCCCGACCTTCTGAAGAGCAAGGTGGACATCCGCAAGGGCGACATCCTCATCATCAACACGGGCTATCACCGCTACGCCTGGGACCAGCCCAAATCCGACGAGGTGCGCTATTTCGTCAAGCACCCGGGCCCGGGGCCCAAGTTCCACAAGTGGTGCCTGGATATGAAGTTCAAGTGGATCGGCGTGGACTGCGGCAGCGCGGACCACCCCATGAACACCATCATCCGGAACTGGCACCCCAAGTCCTTTGCCGATGCGGAGAAAAAGCTCCAGGAGGTCTACGGCAAAGCCTGGGACGAGATGTTCCCCTACGAGGAATACTATCAGGTCATGCACCTCAAGCTCTTCCCCAAGAAGATCGTACACGCGGAAAATCTCGGCGGAGACATCGAGAAGCTCTCCAACAAGCGGGCTTACATCGGCTGCTTCCCCCTGCGCGGCATCGAGCTGGAGAGCGCCATGTGCCGCATCGTGGCCTGGCTACCGTAGAGAGGCCGCATGCCTATCACCGTCGACTTCGCCTACCACAAGCCCAAGGACATGGCCGAGGCCCTGGGCCTGCTCGCCCGCTACCAAGGCCGCGCCCAGCTGCTGGCCGGAGGCACCGACCTCATCGTGTGGCTCAAGGAAGGGCTCAAGACCCCGGAAGCGGTCATAGACATCAAGGCCGTGCCGGAGCTCAAGCGCCTGGAGCTGGCCGACGGCGTCCTGCGCGTGGGCGGCCGCGTCACCTTCAGCGAGCTCATCGCCTCGCCTCTGGTCAAGAAGCACTTCCCCGTGCTCTGGGAGGCTGCCCGGACCGTGGCCTCCTGCGGGGTGCGCAACCGGGCGACCCTGGCGGGCAACATCTGCTCCGCAATCCCATCCTTGGACGGCGGCCCGGCCCTTCTGGTCTACGAGGCGGTCGTGCTCGCGCGCAGCCTCAAGGGCGAGCGCCGCATCCCCATCAACGAATGGTTCACCGGCCCCAAGCGCACCGCCCTGCGCCCCGACGAGCTAGTAGTCGAAATAGAACTGCCCGTCCCGAGCGGCAAGTCCGCTGGCTGCTACGCCAAGCTGGGACGCTACCGCGGCGAGGACCTCGCCCAGGTAGGCCTGGCGGTGGCCGTGGATGATTCCGGCAACGGCCCCCGGCTCGCCTTCTGCGCCGTGGGGCCAGTGCCTAAGCGCGCGGCCAAGATCGAAGCATTCCTCAAGGGGCACCGGCGCACCGCAGAGGACATGCTCGCGGCCCAGGAGCTGGTGGCCAAGGAGATATCCCCCATCGCGGATTTGCGCGCCAGCAAGGAATACCGCCTGCACATGGCCCAGGTCATGCTGGAGCGGGCGCTCAAGTGCGCGGAGCAGAGGCTCGCCGGCAAGGGCCCGGCCTACGGGGAGAGCGTGCTATGACCAAGACCACCATCGAGCTCAAGCTCAACGGCGAGACGCGCCGCGTGGATGTGGAGCCCAACGACGTCCTTCTCGATGTCCTGCGCGAGAAGCTCGGCGTCAAGAGCCCCAAGGTCGGCTGCGACCGCGGCGACTGCGGCACCTGCACGATCTTCTTCAATGGCGTCACGGTGCGCTCCTGCCTGGTGCTGGCCATGGAGGCCGACGGCGCCGAGATCGTGACCTTGGAAGGCATTTCCAAGGACGGGCCGACCAAGCTGCAGCAGGCCTTCGTGAAGCACAGCTCGTTTCAATGCGGGTTCTGCGCGCCCGGCATGGTGCTCTCCGCCACCGAGCTTCTGCAGAAGAACCCCCACCCGGCTAAAGAGGATATCCAGGAAGCCATCGCCGGCAACCTCTGCCGCTGCACGGGCTACAGCCCCATCATCGAGGCCATCGCGGACGCGGCCAAGAAGTGACCGGCCCGGCGCTGGTTGCGCCGGCCTGGGCTGAAGCAGGCGGGCTCAAGACCTATCTGCTCCGGGGCGGGACCGGTGATCCTGTCATATTCCTGCATGGCCTCGGCGCGTCCTCCTACTCCTGGCGCCGCCTTCTGCCGCTGCTAGCCCCGGACCACGAGGTCTTCGCGCCCGACTTCCCCGGCTACGGCCGCTCGGATAAGCCCGAGAGATTCGACTACACCTTCACGGGCTTGGCCCGCTGGCTGGCCGCCTTCCTGGACGCCTGCGGACTGCGGCGCGCGGTCTTGGTCGGCAGTTCCATGGGAGGCGCCGTGGCCCTGCGCCTGGCGCTCGATATGCCGGAGCGCGTTTCGAAGCTGGTCCTCATCGGCGCTCCGGTCTCCTTGGCCGACGCGCCCCGCTTGCTCTCTATCATGCGCCGCCCTTGGCTCAGCCGCCTGCTGGAGCCCCTCTTGGGCCGCTGGGCCGTGCGCCTCGTGGCCCCGACCGCGTACCTCGACCAGGCGAATATCACCCCGGACCTCCTCGATGAGTATTCCCTGGCGCTGGCCTCCCGCGCGGGCCGCCACGCCGTGGCCGAAACCATGCGCCGATGCATCTCGCCGGACCTGCCCGGGGTGATCCAGCGCTACGCGCTCCTGGAGCCGCCGGTCCTCTTCATCCGCGGCGACCACGACGCAGTGGTGGGCGGCGGCAGCGCTGAGGATTTCTGCCGCGCCGTGCCCCACGGCCGGCTGCTGCGACTGCCGGACTGCGGCCACCTGCCTCAGGAAGAGAAGCCCGAGGCGGTCGCGGCCGCGCTCGCGGAGTTCCTCGGCCGCGACCCACTAGCGGCCGGCTAAGGCGGCGAAAGCCGCCAAAGAGCAGGAGTTCCCGCCGCAAGCCGGCACGGACACGGGCTGGTCGTTGTAGGACAGCTCGACGCGGCATTCCTTCCGGCCCGCGTCGAACAAAGAGAAATTCAGGTGCGAGGCGTACGGCGGCGCGGCGTCTAAAGGCGCTTCCAGAGCGCTCATCTCGCTTAAAATAGTGCTGTCGTGCGCGGAGAAGAGCACATACCTAAGCGGCGTCCGCCCTTGGCAGGCCTCCTGCAGATAGGCCGCGATGGCTCGCAGAAGAGCGCCGCCGGTGGCGCGCCCCACCTCCGCGGGCTTGAATTCCGCGGTGAACGCCCAGCGGCCAGCCGCAAAAATGTCCGCGGCGTCGGCCTCGCTGAGGCCCGCCGGCAGGGACATATGATAACGACGGTCTATAAAGATGGTATCGCTCAAGGTCACCAGCTGTTCCAGAGACGAAAGCTGCAAGCCCGTGGCCTGACTCCAGGAAGCGAATCTCCCCTGCACTGCCGCGGTCTTCTCCTTCCAGGCTGGCGTGGGAAAGACATATTGGGCTAGCAATGCGCCGAAGCCTCCGCCCGCATCGGGATTGAGCAGGCGGTCCGCGTCCGCGGCAACCGTATGGATAGGGATAGGCTGGGCCGCGCCGGGCAAGGCCGGCCGGCCCGAATCAGGGGCCGCGGGCCCGGTGCCCGGAGGATAGAGCCCCATCAGGAAGGATTGCGCGCTCATCAAGGTGCGGTCGATATCGGTGGAGCGGACATAGATGGTGCCGGGCGCATAGGAGGCGGGGATCAACTGTCGCCGGTCCACATACTCCGCCCGCATCCTGGCGCCGAGCCGGTATTCCTGTTCCATGCCTGCGGGGGTCAACTGCCCGCGGCCCTGCGGCCAGACTTGCGGGGCCGCCGGGATGTCCACGAGCGGGGTGCGGTCGCCGTGACGGATAATGTCCACGGCGAAGATGAGGCGGTCCTGAGCGCGGCCCGCGGCCGCCAGCAATAAGCTCGCCGCAAGCGACGCCGCCCAAAGGCCCGGCCGGATCCGCATCATGGCAATGGAGCGGGCTGGGCGATGGCGCCGTAGGCGTAGACGCGGCTGGCGTTGCCGCGCATGCCGGTCAGCAACTCCTCCCAGCCGTCGCCGTTGATGTCGCCCGAGGCCAGATAGGGGATCGGGGCGAAATGCCGCTTCTCCCCCCAGAGCTGGGCGTGCTCGTCGTAAAGGAAAGTCCAGCCGTTCTCCGTGCCCAAGGCGATGTCCTTACGGCCGTCACCGTTCAAATCCGGCGCAATCATGGCCGTGACGCGGGTGGGGCCGATCTCGGCCTCGGCCTGCACGATGCGCACCGAGCCCTCGATGCGCGAGATGCGCAGCCGCTCCCGGCTGGTCCCGAAATTAGACCCCGCGTGGGCCAGGAGCAGGGATGAGTCCTGCGAGGTCAGGAAAACCCCGCGCTCCGGCATGGTGTCGTCCAGAAAGCGCATGATCTCCCGACCCCCGCCGTCCAGGATCACCACCCCCGAACTGCAGAACACCGCCACGACTCGCGCGGCCGCCGCCAAGCCGTAGACCTCGCCAAAACCGGCGACAGCCCAAAGCCTGCTGCCGTCCGCCGCCAAGGCCGCCACCGCGCTCCGGGCGCCGGTGGAGATGACCAGTTCCCCCCGGCCGTTGCCGCCGAGATCCGCCAGCAAGGCCTGGCCCGCCGCCACTTCCGCTTTCCAGACCGGCTGGCCGTCGGCGTCCATGACCCGGTAAGAATCCCCGCTCTTGGCCAGCAAGACCTTCTGGCCTCCCAGGAAGCCGGCATCCAAGGAGGTGAATGCTCCGGACAGGCTATGGCTGGAAACCGTATGGCCCTCGGCGTTGAGAAGACGCAGGACTTGGGGCCGCTTGCTTGTCGCCGGAGTTTCCAGGACCGCCATCCTGGACAACGAGAGCATGGCCATGCCGTCGAGGCCGGTCCCGTCTGGCAGGTCGTAAACCCACAAGGGGCCCATGCGCCGCCCCTCTCCCCAGATGCCCTCGGGACTGCGGAAGAACTCCTGCGCGGGAGACAGGATGTTCCCCCGGGGCCTGAGCCCGGCGGCCAGCTCCGGCGTTATAAATCTCCGGTTGGCCCGCTGGGGCGCCCGCTCGGCGGCGACGAATGCCTCGTGGATGCTGTTGCAGCCGAGCGCGCCCACGGCCAGGAGCGCGGCGAAAACGAAGCATGTTCTTTCTCTCATGGTCTTATCCCGCCACTGATTATCCCAAATCGATCGCCAGTATCCCATAGTAATGCGGCTGGAGGTCGTATTGGCGCGGTTCGCCGAACTCCGTGGCATCCTACTCCAGGTCCCGCTCGATTCCGGCGATGTCTTCCTTGGTCAGGGCGCTTTCGATTTCCCGCGCCGCGCGTTGCGCTCCCGTATCGCCGCCTTGGGCGGCCGTCCGATACCATCGGTAAGCTTCCTTGGCGTCGCGCGCCGTGCCTCGTCCCTGACTAAGCATATCACCCAGGCGGATCATGGCCTGGAGATCGCCGCGGTCCGCGGCCTTGAGGTACCAGCCCATGGCTGCCGCAGGGTCCGGCTTCGCGCCGACCTGGCCGGATTCGGTCATGATGCCGATGCTGGTCATGGCCTCGCGGTTGCCCAGCTCCGCGGCCTTGCGGAACAGCTTGAGGGACTCGGAGAGGTCCAGCTTCACACATTGCCCCGCCAATGCCATGGCGCCAAGCCGGTAGATGGCGCCGTCATGGCCCAGGCCTGCGGCCTTGCGCAGCCAGCTAAGGGCCTGGGCGCAATCCTGCGTCATGCCGCCTCTGCCGGCATAATAGTCCTCTCCAAGCGTAAAGCTCTTGTCCGCCTCGGTCTGCTGCGCCAAGAGGCGCACCGCCACTCCATCGTGGTCGCCGGTGGTGAGCCCCAGGTCGCCGATGAAGGCGTTGTCGAGCTTCTCGAAAGCGACGACCCGGTAGATCCCGAGCCGGTCGAGGCTTTGGCTGAATTGGTCGCGCGCTTGGTCAAAGGAATCGTAGCGATGCATGATCTTGGAAACGGGATCGACCCTCTCGCGGCTGAAGGCCGCGATGAAGTAGTACTTCCCGCCGCGCGCCAAGGGGCCAAATACCCGCCCGTGGTTGTTGTTGAGCTCAAAAGGTCCGCTGGAAAAAGACCGGGCCCTCTTCCCGGGCAACTGCGCAAAAAGCCGGCCCTCCATGTAGCCCTTATAGCCGGAGGAATGTCCAAAGCGCGGGGGATAGCCCGCCCTGACGCAGCCCGCGATAAGACGCTGCTCGGCCTCCTCGGGCGTGGCCGAGAGGCGGTCCTCGAGGATGATGTTGATGGGCTCGCGATAGCTCTTTCCGCCATCGATCTCGCCGATCCAGTGCGCGGGGGTCAGGTCCGGCGCAATCATCCATTTTCCCAGCGCGAGGTCCGGGAGCTGGACCAGATCCGAGGCGGGCAGTTGAAACGCGGCGACAGCCGCCTGCGGCGCGGCTTGGCCGTGCGCGCTTACGGCCAAGGCTGCGGCCAGAACGAAAGACATGTTCTTTATCATGGCGTCAGCCATGATATCAAATCTCCCGACCCGGCCTGCGGCCGGAAGGTTCCGGCTCGCGGAGGCCGAGGCTGTCCCGCTCTGGCTGGGCCTTTTAATTCGACGGCTGAACCGATTTTCTGGCGGTCGGGCCGGTCGCGTCGATGCCGCCGCTGGGCACATGCTCTATCCAAGCGAAACCGTTGGTGAGAGGCTTGCCCGCGAGCGTGCCTTCCATGGTTCCCCAGTATTCATACAGCAGGGGATTGTTGCCCCAGAAATTGAAGTTCAACACCAGATCGCCCGCACTCGTCTTGGCCGTGATGGTGTATGACTTCTTCGCCTCTATCGGGGTGATCGTGAACTCGCTCGGTATTACGTATTCACCGTTGATGTAAAACCCCGCGTCGCGGTAAGCGATCCCGGTAAAGATCATGCCGCTTAACTGGTCCGCCGTGAGCGCGATCCACCACTCGTTGCCGTATTTAAGCAAAACCTCCCTATAGCCCGCGCCCTTGACGAAATAATTCTCGAACTCGCCGTGGCCTGAGACCTGGACCGGCTTTTTATCGATCGTGATCGTACCGACGGCCTTGCCGGGCTGCTCGAAGCCCGCGGTCTGGCCGCCGGGAAGCAATTCGACCGGCTGCATGCCGCGGTTATACCAGAACGAATAATCCGTCTTCAGGGTGAAGCTTATTTCCTTATTTTTATCTTTATAGTCGATGGTCGTGAACTCTTTCTTTATGGTCCATTTCAAATATTTATCGCCGTCCCGAGCTTCCCAGATAAGGGCATCCTTGGTTTCCTTCCTGTCCGGGATCACCATGAGGTCGAGCACTTCGAGCTGGTTCGGCTTGTCTTTCCACGCGTTGGAGCTTATGGCGAACATGACGCGTTTCTGCACATGGCCCGTGCTGTGGTGATTGACGCAGGCATACATTCCGTACAGGTTGCCGTCATCGCCTTTGCCGCTGAACTGAAACCACGTATTGTATCTGGGCGCGCCGTATAACTCTATCTTCTTGAGTTCTTCAATGTCCGCTTTATGGATATTGCCCTTTATTGATGAGTCATATGAAAGGGGATTTGGAACCATCCAGCCGGGAGGAATGGCGGCCGGTTCATAGACGCTCAGTTTTGCGTCGGCCCGGCGGAGCTGGTCATCGGCCGTGGCATAATCTCCTGCTGAGACGGCCTTCCGCGCGGCATCGATAAAACCTGCGGCGTCCGCCGCTCCAGGCACTTTCCCGGCGATATACATGTCGTACCACTGGGCGTTGATGATGTCGTACTTCGCCTGAACGGCCTTGCTTTTGGCAAGCACGCTGTCCTTGGTGACCGCCGGCTGCGTGCGGCTGATCATCGGAAACGCCCACACCAACGCCAGGACGGATAAGGTCATTAACGCCGATTTCTTTTTCACTAGGATATTCCCCCCCTATTTCTGTTTCAGGACGAAGTCATGATCGTGCATACAGCAATGCGTCGCGGTATAATCACTTACGCCGCTGATCTCCGCCAGCATCTGGCCGTCGAGTATCAGCTCGTACTTCTTGGCCGGGTCCAGGTTGACGATCTTGAAGCTGCCATCATCCTTGCCGCCGGTAGCCACGGTGGAGACGATCAGGGCCTTCTTCTGCCTGTCGTAGATCGCCCGCTTGAGCGCGGTCTTCGTGATATCGACTCCCGTGATCGCGGGCTCGGTAAAATGCTCCGCGTCGAAAGGCTTGTTGTGCATGGTCCACATGCCGTTCTTGGGGATCGCTCTTGATATGGCGATATGCCTGTCCACGAGATCGGCGTGCTGGGGCCAGGTCTTCATGTTGGAGATGTTCCCGTGCTCCTTGGTCCGCATCGCGCCGCCGCAGCACGAGCCGCCTTTTTCTTCGTCGTCCTTGGCCGCGGCAGGCGCCGCAACCGGGCTGGCCACAGTAGATTTATTTGCCGCCGCCGGAGCCGCGGGCTTATCTGAATCAGCCGCCGCAAGGTTTACCGTAGCGGTCTTGTCTACGAACGGGTAGTGATAGGTGCCATCGACCCACACGGGAGACAGCTCTTTGTCTGCCGCCTTTTGCAGGGCCTTCACCAGCTGAGCATCCCCCATCTCGGCGGCGCCCATCGTGAAGTAGCCCCAGTAAGCGTCAGGAGCAAAATCATCTTTCCTGAGATCCACGGAGCCGTCGGGGTTATGCTTGACCTGGGCCTTCTTCTGGTACGGCCAAAGGCTTTCGATCAGCTTCGGGTTCCAGGCATGCATGAATGTCGCGGTCCAGCCGTCTATGCTCGCGGAGTCGAAATTGGCGCCTTTTGCGACCAAGCCTTTGATCACCGGGTCCATCTTGTTGCCGAACCGGGGATTCCAGGCCGAATACACGAACCCCTGCTTGATGAGGTAGATGATGCCATAGCTGTGCGTCTTCCAGTTGATGAAATTAGAAGTGAAGAACTTATCGAAGAGTGGATGAGCGGCATCGAAATACCGGGTGCTGTGGGTTTTATCATAAACCATCCAGCTGAGCATCGGATGCAGGTTGCAGACCGGGAATATGGCGTTGCGCTCGCACTCGATGCCGGGGACAGGGTTCTCGATCATCTGCTGAAACATGACTTCCTGCAGTCCCTTATTGTCGTAAACGAATTGCGTCTGATCATCCCACTTGAAAACGATGGAGCCGGGCGCGTCCCATTTCTTGTCGTTGTAGAGCATCTGGTAGAGGTTGATCATGTGCCCCAGATGTCCGGAGTACATGATGTTGCCCAGGGACACGGGATTCTTGTTTTCCGGGTAAGGCCGGTCCATCTTGGGCTCGAATTTCGTTATCCCCATGCTTTCATGAGCCCAATATCCCCAGACCTTTTTGTCGATCATCTTCTGGTTGATGCGGTCGTACGCGCTCTGGATCGTGTCTTTCCAGGCCGGGAATTTATGGTACTGCTCGGCGGCCAGGAAATAGGCGGTGAAAGCGACGGAGTAGCGGCTGGCGCTTATCCCCTGCTCATCCACGGATTGAAAATTGGTGAAGTCGGAGATGCCTTGGTCCGCCAGCTTCAGCATCCAGCGCAGTTGGCCCCATTCCTCTTTATCTACGGCCGGGTAAGCGCTCAGGTCGATCTTAATCCCCGGCTTGGCGGAAGCGGCTTTAGCGTCAGCGTGAGCCGCCCGGCACACGATGGACGGCAACCCCAGAATGCCGACCAACAGAGCTATGCTGATTTTTTTCATGACCTATCACCTCTTGGTTAGAGTGAGAAAAAGTATCCGACCCGAGCTTCCATCTTGAAATTGTACGGCGTGGCATAGTTCCGGCCTTCGAACATGGGGATGAAGAATTCGGCCGATCCCACGATCGTTTTCGTGAACATCTTGCCGACCATGAAATTCATGGGCACATGCCAAGCCTTCTGGTTCAAATCATAGACGATCTCAGGAGAGGAATACAATATAAAGAACATCCGCTCCGGCAGCATCAGGTTCAAGGTAGGACCGAACTCGAGCTTCTTGATATCCCGGCGGTCGGAGTTTCCGGCATAGGCAGTATCGCACCTCGCAAACGGCACGAAGAAGCTGCCGTTGCTTATCTCGGGAAGCGATTCGCGAAAGCCCAGTATGGGCAGGGCCTGATACTTGCCGGACCCGGACTGATCGTTCGTGGCCGTCGGCCAGACCATCTGGACGCCGACGCCCAGGGCCTCCCTGGGGTTAAATGAGTGGACGGCCACGGCCTGCGTCAGGACATCGCCCAAAGCGGTCTGCGTCATGCCTCCAGGGTTGTCGTGGGCAATGACATCGCCATAGAAGACGGGCAGGTCGCCGCGCAGAGCCAGCTCCCATCCCCCCGAGAACTTGATGGCACCATCGCTGCGCAGGGTGTAGATGCTCTGTTGGTGGCCGAAGGGCATGTTTATGAACTGGTAGCGCAGGTCGACGCGCGTCAGAGGCCGCGTGATGTCCTGGCCGTTGTTGACCTGTTCCTCCGCGAAGGCTTGCGACGAGACAAGTCCCGCAAACGCCAGAACGGCAAAGACTCTTATCGCGCTAAGCAAGCGTTTCCCCTTTTTGGGACATCCTGAATTTCATGAAAAAATACCAGAACCAGAGGATCACCCATCTCAGGACGATCCAGCCGAAAATCACGAGTATAAAATCCATCATATCCAGCTTCTTGGGGTAGCACTGGTGGGCGATGAACAAAACAGCCGCCATATTGCCCAGCGTTACGGTCAAGGCGATGCTGATGCGGTCTTTGCGGCTCTGCCCGCTGTCCAGGTAGTAGCCCGCAAAAAGCGTCAGGGTCGTCACGATGAACATGGCGAGGGCCCCGGAAATCCCGAAGGTGAATATCTTGGCGATCGCAAACGGAATGAAATATATGGTTATCAAGATGGCCGATATCTCGAAGTATTTGTGCAATAGGGCGGAAAGCTTGTCCGCCCATGACGGCAATATTTCACGCAAAACGAGCGCGATCAGCAGGGGCGGCAGGACCTTGGGCGCGACCGCGTGGAAGATCCCCGCTGGAGAAACCGCCAGATGATAGGGGAACCACTTGGTGAATATCCACATCCAGCAGGGCACGGTCAGCGGCATCACCAGCACCAGGAACAGCATGAGGGCCGAGGCCATGAGCAGGCCGCCTTTTTTACCGTGGGACTCCACCAGATCGAACGGATCGCCCGGCGCGGTGGACGCGATAAGCATGATGCCGCCGAGCATCAGGGGCACACTGATGAATTTTACGGCTCCGGCGGCGATCAGAGGGACTAAGATGGCGGTGACCAGGAAGGTCTTGAGCAACAGCCAGCGGTTGTTGAGGATCTCCTGGCCGAGCTCCTTGAACCGGAACTTCGAACATACCACGAACACATATATGGGGAAAACCGTGTCCAGCCATGCGAAGATAAAATGCACGAACGACTTGTTCTCAAGCAGTCCCTTCCAATGCCCCACGATGGAATTCATTATCGCCTCCACGCAAAAGACTTATCGGCACCCAAGAGCTTTGCCATTTTCCTCACAGCGACGAGCGCCTTATTGTCCTCCGGCAGCTGCCATAGGGGGCGGCCCTCGCAATCAAATCGCCTGAGCTCGTCATTTTCCGGGATACTGCCCAGCAATTCTATCCCTTTAGGAAGGTCGAGGGTAATGTTTTTCGGCACGCGGTTGGCGACGACGGCGATCCGGGAGCTCCCCACCATGCCGGCGATCATGGCGAGCGTATCCAGGCTTCTCTGCGAGCCGTCTACGACCACGATGGCGCGGTCGACCCGGCCCGTGACATCCCGGTTGATCTGCTCGATGCCCGCTTCCGCGTCGATAAGCACCCCGGCGAAGGATCCCATCAGCTTGCCGAGAGCATCCTTGAGCAGTTTGTTGGCCGGGCAGAAGCAGCCTTTCTCCGCGTTGTGCCCCATGGCCAAGAGGGCGTAGCCTTTGCGCTCCACCAAGGCTTTGAGTATAAAATAATCAAGCTGGTCCGCCGCTTCCTTGGCGCCGGCCTTCCCGCCTTTTCGCGCCGCGCCGATGAAACGGTCCTTGATCCCGGCCAAAGTATCCACGGCTTTCTCGCCGATTGCCGCGGTCAAGCCGCCCACGGGATCAGCGTCTACCAACAGCAGGGGTGTGAGGCCTTCCGCGATGAGGACGCGGGAAAGCAGGGAGGAGAACACCGTTTTGCCCACGCCGCCCTTGCCGCACACGACCATGACTGGTTTCGAATCGCCATGGCCGTGGTCCCCGCAATCTTCGCACATGATGGGTATTCTATAATTATAATCAGTCGGGCTGCGGACTTCGGGCTTGCTGTTCCTTGAGGACCTCTTTGATCTCGTCGCAGACGGCCTTGTCGCCGCAGCTGGAACAATCAGATGCGCAGTCGATATCGTAGCCCCGGAGCTTCCAGGCCTGCCGCACGAGCTCCTTGTTAATCTTGCGGACCTGGGCCGCGATATCATCGAGCCGCTTGATGTCGTCCCTGCCGGAAGTGACGAAGACGGCTTCCATGGCCTGAATATTGCCGTTGCCCGATCTATAAAGAGCCATCAGCGCCCGGCCCAAGCTCGTAAAATCAAATCCTTTCGCGGCCGCGTCCTTGCTGACCCGGCTCCAGACGCTCTGGCTGGAGCTGCGGACCATGTAGCCCTCTATCTGATCCCCTATGAACCCGGGCTGCTGGAGCTCCTCGAGATTCTTGTCGTCGAGCCCGGCGCCCCCCATCATAAGGACCTGCCCAAACGGCAGGCTTTGGCCGGCCGCTTCCTTTATGTCCGGGCCGATCAAGGTGATGCGGCCATCTGGGATGAGCCCGGGCTTATCCGTAAAGAGCGCGAAGGCGCATGACCCGGCCTCGGGGTTGCCAAGCTCCGCGTAGGTGTCCTCGCGCAGGATGACGCCCGGGTTGGCGCCCGGGCCGATTTTGACCGGCAGGCCTTCAAGCAACGCCGGCGTGCTTAAAACCTTGACGGAGCGCCCCTGGGCGCGCATTTCCTCGACATACTCGGAAACCTTCCGAATATACGCATCAAAAAGCGTCATTCAAGGAATCCTTTAAATAAGCCCCGTTGATTGGAAAAAGGTCTTCATCCGGTCGAATGCCACATCAGGCGTCATGTGGCGCTTGTCCCAGATGTCTATGCCCAGGACCAGGCAAGGGATGCCCTTGGCGCGGCACATGTCCCGCACGATCTTCAGGCGCGAGTTCGTGTCGCGGTGCGCGATATGGGCCGGCATGACCACCGCGTCGCATTTGAAATCCTTCACGATCCCCAGAATATCGTCGCAGAAAAGGTCGGTCGTGTGCAGGGCCTGCCTGTTCATCGGGTCTTCCAGCAGGAAGCGCTTGCCAAATGAGGTGAACATGGCCTCTTCGCTGGAAAGTTCGATCGGCGTCAATGTCCCATAGGACATGTAATCCATGATGCAGACCGCGCCCAGTTCCTTCTGGAGGCGCCCCCACAACAAACCGGGAGGCCAGGACCCGGCTAAGTCCTGCCAAAGGAAGCGGACCTTTTCATCGATGCCTTCGATCCCCTGCTTGGCCTTCACCCGCGCTTCCGTGGCGCTGACCAGCTGCTCCAGCCACTCGGTTATCTGCGGAGAGACACGCTCTCCCGTCCATCTATCGTACGCGAACCCCAGACGCGAGAAGTCGGGATTCGCCGGACACGGCACAGCCTTCTTTAATTCCTGAAACTCCAGGAGCAGCTGGGCCTGCTTGTTGGATAATACGCAAACCTCTCTCAGGCGGTCCCAGTCCATTTTCTTTCCAAAAACATCTTCCATGAAAGCGACCGCCTGGCGCAACTGCCGTCCCATGTATTTATAGCTGGCCTCGTCGAAGCTATGCGGCGCGTCCATCTTGAATTTGGGGACATCCACCCAGGGCTGGTATCCGTTAATCAGGTTGCCGAGCGTGTCCATCGCGTCGCAACACGAGTTGGAGGTTATGATGAGATCGGGCTTCCGGACGAGGCCTGCTTCCAGATAATAAGAGGCGACCTTGATGGCGTTGCACATCCGGCTTTCCACGCCGATTTCTATCCCCTTATCGATGAGTTCCGCCGCGTTTGGCAGGGCGGTCCCATTGGCTCCGGTGAGCGTCAGGTCGGAAAAGGAGCAACCGTAAGCCGCCGGTATCTCGATGAAGAAGTCTCCATTGCCCAACACGAACGGACCGGAGGAGGCGTTCTGGGGGTCGAGGCAAAGCCCCCCGAGCGCCTTCTGCGCCTGCATCTGCAACTGGGAATAGACGTTGATCATAGCGCGCCTCCCGAGATGGTTTCGATGAATGCCTGGACGCGCGTCTGCAACTGCCCCGTGGAATCGGACGTGCATTCCCTCTCGATCCGGAGCAGGGGGACGCCGGCCGCTCTGAACTCCTTGCCCAGGATATGGATCTCGCCGCCCCAGGTGTCGCAGCACAGGAATATCTGGCCGATGACCCCGCCCACTTTGAACTCCTTGATCTTGGCGAAGAGCTCCTTGTTGATGCTCGGATGCGCCCCGAGGTTTTTAGGGCAGAACGGCCTTATCAGCACCTGATAATCGGCGATGGCCTGGAGCGGGTCAGCCCCGTCTTCCTTGACGCTGCCGAACATCACCTTGCCGCCGAAACAGGTCAGGTCTGCGACGACCAGGCCGCCGAGGCTCTCGACGATATCGCACAGCGACGCGTCGTCATGGCCAGGGCCTACGATCATGACCCGGGCCGTGTATTTCTTCTCCGGAACCACAACAGCCTTCAGCTCTCCTATCAGCTTCTTCAGGTCGTCCCGGTATTCCTGCTTCGGCATGGAGGACCCGGCCACGATGGCGGCCACGGTTTCCGCGCCGGTGATCGGAGGGTTGTCCGAAATCCTGAACGCATAGAGCTCTCTTTGCAGGCCCCTTATCTCGTTGCAGAGCCGGATCGCGTCTCGAAGCTTATCATCGCCGATTTTTATGCCGAAATGCTCCTCCATCCGGGCCTTCAAGCGGGCGAGCTGATCGTGGAAATATCCCGCCGTGAGTTCATTGGAGGCATGCGGAATGAATATACGCTCCAGAAATGGGATCTTGGCCGGGCTTTTCTCCCAGTTATCCAGGATATGCCGGCCGCCGTCGCAGCCGCCGCCGATGACGGCGCCGTCGATGAAATCATACTCGCCGGATAAGATCTTGCCGAAGGTGTGTCGTATCAGGCTGCAGACATTAGCCGCCTCGAAATAGTCATCCGCCTTGCCCGCATCCTGGCTGCCGGTCGCGCGTATCCTGAAAGGCAGCATCCCTGCCGCCACGAACAGCTCTTCCGGGACGAATGAGCAGGTGTAGCCGATGACCTTGCCGCCCTTCTTCTTCCACTCCATCACCTCGGGGCTGCTGATGGCCCCCGCAATCCGAGAAAGCTTTTCAAACACTTCTGATCTTAGGCCAGATTTCATTTATTTCTCCTCAAACCAGTCCGGTCGCCTGGAAGAATGTCTTCATCCGGTCGAACACCACATCCGGGGACATGTAGCGCTCGTCCCACACATCGCAGCCGATGAAGAAGAACGGTATGCCGTTGGCGCGGCAGGTGTCCTTGGCGAGCTTGTGATAGGCGTTGGTGTCCCGGTGGCCGATATGGCAAGGCATGATCATGGCGGCGCACTTGAAGTCCTTGCAGATGCGGACGATATCTTCGCAGTAGACATCCGCCGAGTGCATCGCCTGCCGGGTCATGGGAGTGCCCATCAGGTATTTTTTTGCCGCTGATTGCAGCAAGGCGTCCATGCTGGAGGTGTCGATCGGCAGCCAATTGGCGAATGAGTAATAGTTCATCATGCAGACCGCGCCCAGCTCTTTCTGGAGCCTGGGAAAAAGCTTGGCGCCCCACGAAGGCGACACATCGTACCAGAGGAAGCGGACCTTCTCCGCGACGCCGTCGATGCCCTGCTTCTGCCGGACGCGGCGCTCGGTCATTTCGACGAGCCTTTCCAGCCAGCCGGTCGCCTTGGCGAACACCGCCGGATCGGTCCCCGCCACCCAGCGGGCCATCTCCCAGCCTTTCCTGGCCATGTCTTGGTCGACGGGACAGGGGACGGCGCGCTTCAACTCCTGGAAGTCCATGATCAGCTTGGCCTGCTTGTTGGACTCCTCGGCGACCTCGGTGAACCTCTTCAGGGCGAGCTTCTTGCCGGTCACTTTCTCAATGGCCAGGGCCATCTCCTTGAGCTGGCTCCCGAAATAAGCGAAATCCGCCGCCTCGCGGCCGTGGGGGGCGTCCAATCGGAACTTGGGGACCTTGGCCCAGGGCTGGTAGTTTTCCATCATCTGGCCCAGCATCTCCACGGCGTCGCAGGGAGAATTCGTCGTGATGATCATGTCCGGCACGGGGAGTATCCCCGCTTGCAGGTAATAGGCCGCCATCTTGACGCTGGCGCAGAGCCGGTTCTCGATGCCCATCTCCGTGGCTTTGTCGATCCGCTCCGCGGCGCCGGGGCCGCCCGTGCCCATCGCGCCCGCCACGGTCATGATGGAAATCGAGAGGTCCATCGCGACGGAGATCTCCGGCAGGACATCGTCGGAAGCGATGATGAACGGCCGGCCCTTCCTGGCGTTCTCATTGACCCCGGCTATCGTCAAGGCTTTGAAGGCCTCATTGGCCTCGGCGTTGAGCTGGTCTAAAATCTCTTGATCGTTCATGGCCATGGCCTACCTCCTGACCGTCTCTATGAAAGCCTGGACGCGCGTCGCCAGCTGGCCCTCGGAATCAGAGATATATTCCTTCTCGATGACCAGGAGGGGTATGCCGGCGTCCTTGAGCTCATCCCGGAGCATGAAGAATTCGCCCCCCCAGGCGTCGCAGCAGCCCAGGCGCTGGCCGATGATGCCGTCGACTTTGAAGTCGCGGGCGGCTGCGATGATCGCGCCGGCCCGCAGCGCGTGCGCGCCGCCCATCTTGGCGCAGAAGGGGCGTTCGATGATCTGATAGTTCGCGATGGCCTCAAGCGGATCTCCTCCGGTCTGGGCCACGCCCTTATACTTCATCCGGCCTCCGAAGCAGGTGTGGTCGGTCACCACCACGGCGCCCAGTTCTTCAACGATGCCGCACATGCTAGCGTCGTCGCCGCAAGAGCCGACCAGCATCAGCCGCGCGGGATATTTCCCTGCCGCGGGCCGCTGCTTCAGCTCGGCCAGCAGGGCCTTGAGGTCGGCGTTGTATTCCTCTTTCGGCAGGGAGGCGCCCGCCACCATGACCGCCACCATCTCAGAGCCGGAAATGGGAGGGGTGGGCGATTTTCGGAGGTCATAGATGCTCTGCTGGAGGGCGCGCGTCTCGTTGCAGAGCGTGATCGCGTCCCACAGCTTCTGGTCGGTCACCTTGCCGCCGAAGCGTCCCTCAAGGGCGGACTTCAGCCTGGCCAGCTCGTCCTTGTAATATCCGGCCATGGCCTTGCCGCTGACATGCGGGCTGTTGAGCAGATGGAGGAAAGGCGTCTTTAGCGGGCTCTGCTTCCAATTGTCGTAGATGTAGCGCATGGCGTCGCAGCCGGACCCGACGACGAGGCCGTCGAGAAAATCGAATTTCCCCAGGAGCGCCTGGTTGAAGCAATGGCGCGGGAAGCTGCAGTTCCACGAGGTGAAATATTCGTCGGCCCGCTCGGTGTTTTCGCTCCCCGTCCCTCTCATCCTGAAGGGAAGAAGGCCTGCGGCGATGAACAGCTCCTCGGGGATGAAGGCGCAGAAGTAGCCGACGACCTTGCCGCCCTGGCCTTTGAACGCCGCGACGGAAGGATTGGCCAGGCTGCCGGCGATGCGCGAGAATTTTTCCAGGACCAGAGGTTGGTTTTCCGCCATAGCGGTTGTCTCCCTATTTTGCCGCAGTCTTGGCCGCGGCTTTCTCTTTCGCGAAGACCGCCGCCCCTAAAGCTCCCATGAATTGGGGGTTGAGCGGCAGCTTCATTATTTCCACTCCCAGGCACTGCCCCAGGGCGCTGATGAGGCCCTCATTGTTATAGCATCCGCCGCTGATGACGACATCTTCGGCCACCCCGGCCCTCCGGGCCAGCGAGCTCACCCGGCTGGCAACCGATTTGTTGATCCCGGTGATGACATCGGGCAGCGGCACATCGTTGTTGACCAAGGTGATGATCTCGGATTCCGCGAACACGCTGCACTGGTTCGATATGTTGGCGGCGGTCGGGCTGATGTTCGCGGCGGCGCCGATGCCTTCCAGTCCGCAGCCCAGGACCTTGGCCATGACCTGAAAGAACCGCCCGGTGCCTGCGGCGCAGCGCTCGTTCATCTCGAATCCCAGCGTGCCGCCCTTGTCGTTCAAGGCGATGGCCTTGCAGTCCTGGCCGCCGATGTCGATGATGGTCCTGACCGAGGGCATCAGGTGGAAGGCGCCTTTGGCGTGGCAGGATATCTCGGAGATGTTCTCGTTGGCGAATTCGACCTTAAGCCGGCCGTAGCCCGTGCTGACGATGTAATCAAGGCTCTGGAGCGACGCGATCCCTGCGTTCTTCAGCGCCGCGTCCATGGCCATCCGGGCCGTGACCGCGGGCTTGGGAGTAGCCATCACGATGTCTCCGAGGATTATCTTGTCATCAATGATGACGACCGCTTTGCCTGTAGTCGAGCCGAGATCTATCCCTCCGAAGGTCATGTCACAATCCTCCTATTATGAGCTTCAAACTTTTCCTAAATGTACCATGTTCGATTCCAATTAAATCCAGACGATGACGACCTCCGCCACGGACTGCTAAGGGGAGACGATGATGGTGTTGCGCCCCGCCACCTTCAGCAGACGGATATCCCGCACCAGGAGGCGGCCCTTCACGAGCCGTCCACCCTTGATGACCTGAGTCGAGAACGCGTGCGCCCTGGGGAGGAAGCCGCCGATCTTGCCATCGAAGACGCGCCCGTCCGCCAGGACCGCCTTCTTGAATGCCCCTTCCGGGATGCCCATGGCGTAGGCCTCCAGCTGGAGGGCGGTCATCGCGAACCTCTTCTCATCGAATATCAGGGAAAGCCGCGTGGCCCCGGACTCGAAGCTCAGGCGCAAGGGCAGCATGTCGGGCTGTCCGAAGTAAATATAGCCCTCCTGGGAATACCCCGGCAGGAGTAGGGCCTCCCGGAAGGCCTTCCTCCGGGCGATTTCATTGACGGCGGCCGCCAGGTCCTTGTCCATGTCGCCGCTGGAGGCAACCCAGGTAGAAGCCAAGCCCTGGCTCGCGCCCCTCAAGGCCACCCCCGCCCCCCCTCCGCCAAGGCGCATGCTGCTCAAAAAGGCAGTCTTGGCATCGAGCGCATCCGCCAGGCCGGTGTCCTTCAGCAGGATGTTGGCACCCATCCCCGCCCCTGGAATGGGGATGATCCTGGGGAGCTGGCTCAGCATGTTGCCGAAGGTATAGCTCGCCTGCGTATGTCCGGAGAAGTTCTTGGCCAGCTCCAGCACCCGGAGGAGTTCCTTCATGTCGGGAAGCCGTATAGGATTAATAGCCGTCCAATCCGCCGAGGAGGCCGTGAACATCTCGGGCCCAACCTTCAAGGGGTGGCCGGAATCGTTCGTCAGGCGGACCCAGATGAAGCTGGCGGGACCGATCACCTCGACCCGAGCCAGCAGGCGCAGGGAGTCCTTCAGCACGACCGCCGTCTCATCCTGGACGATCAAGGAGTCCCCAAAATCGCACGAAACCCCCAAGGGGTCGAGGCCCGGGGTCGGCATCACATCCAGCGGCACGGGGCGGCCCTGCCGTCTCAGCTCCAGCCTTACGGGCGCCGCGCTACTGGACAAGAACGAATCGAAAGCATCCCCCCAGGAGAATGTCCCGATGCCTTCCATCCCCCCCAAGACATCGCCCGCCAGAATCCCTCCCTTGGCGGCCGGGGAGCCCGGCCCCACATCCGCGACCACGCAGGCGACCGGGGCGGACGGTCGCGCCGGGGCCCGGGGGATGAGTTCGAATACCGCGACAACGGGTTTCGGTGTCGCGCATCCGGCCAGCCCTATCGCCGACATCACGGCTCCCAGGACACACCCACGGACATTCATCGCTCGCCTCCTCTTCCGCTCCGCCTTCGCGCCTACCGGGGCATGATATCAAATCTCCCCGCGCCCAAATTTTGTATCCTCTGGCCGTTCGTCCATAAACACATCGACAGGGGAGGGCTCCTCCATGAAAAAATTCATCTGCGGGCCGTGCGGATACATCTATGACCCGGACGCGGGCGATCCGGAACACGGGGTCCCTCCGGGAACGCCCTGGGAGAAGGTGCCGGCGGATTGGGTCTGCCCCATCTGCGGGGTAGGCAAGGACTTGTTCGAGCCGGAGAGCTGATGGCAGAGCCGGCCGGATCCGGCGCCGCCGCTTACTGGCGGCCAATCTGGGAGGGCGCCCGCCGCGAGTTCCGCCGGAACAATCCCGGCGCGCTGCGCGGCTGGCCGGGGACTTTTTTGCGCCCGGCCCTGCTGTTCGCGACGCTCTACGCCCTGTTCGAAAAATGGATGGGCAAGCTGACCGCGGGCTACGCCGCCTACCTGCTCATCGGCGTCGTGCTCTGGGACTTCTTCCAGAGCGCGACGAGCGAAGCCCTCAACAGCCTGCGGCGCAATGACAACCCGGCCCCGCGCGAAATAGCAGTCTTCTCGGTCGTGGCCGCCGCGTTCTGGCCTTGGCTCTTGGAATGCGCGGCCCTGCTGGCAGCGGTCCGGTTCCTGGGCGCGGCCTGGGGCCGGACTTGGCTGTTCGTGCCCGCGCTCTTACTGCTGGAACTGCTGCTGGTGGCCGGCCTGAGCCTGTTCCTGGCGCAGGGCGCGCTGAAACATCCGGGCCTAGGCCGGTCTTGGGCCACCGCATCCTGGGTCTTGTTCTTCCTGACGCCCATACTCTATCCCCTGGACATGCTCAACCCCAGGTACCAGGCGCTGCTGCGCCTGAACCCATTGCTGCAGATCCTGCAAGCCTTCCGCGGCTGCGTGCTTTCCAGGCAGGCGCCATCCGGTTGGCTGTTGCTCACGCTGCTAGGCGTAGGCGCGCTCCTCCTGGCCGCGGGCAGGGCCCTGCTGCGCGGCGGGTCCGGCTCCGCCCGGCCCGAAGCCCCCGATGCCGACAAACGCGGCTTGAAAGCCGCGGCCTTGCTGGCGGGCTTGCTGCTCGCCGCGGCCCTGCTGGCCGGCGGGGAGGCGTTCTTAGGCGGCAGCGGCGCGGCGCAGTGCTCTCCCGAATGGCTCTTGGAGCCCATGCTCCTGACCCCGCCTCCCATCTTCGTGCCCGCCGCCGGCTCCGGGCCGGACGGACGCGCCGACATCCTCACCACCGACCCACGGCTGGTGAAGCTGGACAATCCGCCGCAGACCTTCTCCAGCGCCCGGCCGCTGGGGACACTCCGGGTCTTCTGCCTGGGTGGGTCTACGACCGTGGGCTGGCCTTTCCATCCCCGCGGGTCCTATCCGGCCTGGCTGCGGCTGATGCTGCGCGACGCGCTGCCCGGCCGCGCCAGCGAGGTCATCATCGCCGCCCTGCATGGCTCCGACAGCTTCCGCGACCTAGCCGCCTGGCGCGAGGTGTCGCGCTACGGCCCGGACATCGTCCTGATCTATTCCGGCTTGAACGAGGGGCTGGACTACCACTCCCGGCACATCCGGGGCCTGGCCGCCTGGTGCCTGCGGCGCCACTACTGGCTCGTGCTCCACAGCCAGCTTTACGGCGCCTGGCTGGACCACCTGCACAAGCCGGCGCTTACCGCGAGGATCCGGGGCGAGGCCCCCATGACCGCGGAGCATGTGGCGCGCATGCTGGCGGAATTCGAAGCGCACCTGCGTAGCCTGGTCCGGGAGATCCGCGCCGCAGGCGCCCGGCCCGCCCTGCTGACCTTGGCTTATAATGAACACGGCGCGCGCGTGGCTGCGGCCTGGCCGCGGGAGAACCTGATCATCCGGCGCGTGGCCGCGCAAGAAGGCGCGCTTTTGGTCGATCTGGCGCGGATCGCAGCCGAGGTTGAATTCGTTGATTCTAACCACCCCACGCCTGAGGGTTACCGCCGCTACGCCCGCATCGCCATCGAGGCCCTGTGCCGTGACCCCGGCTCGTTGGCTGGGGCCTGTCGGCTGGAGCGGCTCAGCGCCCCGGCGCGGATGCGCCAGGAGCTAGGGCTCGACGACCCGCAATTCCAGGCCGCGGTGCGGGCCCTGGAACGCAACAGCCGGATGGAATAAAGCCCAGCCTGAGCCGGCCTACTTCTGGTCTTTGAGGTACGAGGCCAGGGCGATGGAGAGCGCCTTGGTCAAGGGCGGGTCCGTGCGCGATGGCAGGATGACCGGCACATTGGCCCCGGCCACCAAGGTGGCGGACTTGACGCCCTCCGCGAAATAGGATAACGCCTTATAAACGGGGTTGGCGGCGTCAAGGTCCGGGAAGATCATGATGTCCACCTGCCCCGGCACTTCGCCGCCCTGGATGCCCTTCTCGTCGGCGAGCTTGCGGTCCACCGAGATGTAGATGTCGTAAGGCCCTTCCACCACCGCGTTCTGGATGCGGCCGTCCCGGCTCATGCGGGAAAGCTCGTCGGCGTCCATGGTGCTGGGGATCTTGGGATTGACCTTCTCCACCGGGCAGACCACGGAGACCTTGGGCTTGTCCACGCCCATCGCGCGCATGAGGCCCACTGAGTTCTCGATGATCTTCTTCTTCTGCTCCAAGGTCGGGGCGATGAGCAGGGCAGCGTCCACCACGGCGAAGAGCTTGTGGTAGCGGGCGGTCTCAAAAAGCACGAAATGGCTCAGGGTCCCGCCCTCCGGGACCAGCTTGGCCTGCTTGTCGAAGATGGCCTTGGCATAGAGAGAGGTGTCCACTTGGCCCTTGACCAGGAAGTCACCCTGGCCCTTCTTGATGCAGTCCACGGCCAAGCGGCACATCTCGGCCTTGTCCAGGCAATGGACCAGCTCGAACCTCTTGAGGTCGAGCCCGGCCCGGGCCGCGAGGGCGTGGATCTGCTCGGTGTCGCCGATGAGGACGCCGCCGGAGAGCAGGCCGTGGCCGTCGGCGATACGCATGGCCTCGATGACCTCGGGATTGTTGGCGCCGGGGGAAACGATGCGGTTGGACTTGCCCTGCACCAAGCGCAGCAACTCGTCGAAATTCTTGAATTTCATTTCATTCTCCTGACCGTCAATAGGTTTTGGCCGGGCTGGAGCCATTGAGGGCACCGGCTGCGGCGTCGCGCAGGGCCTGCATCTCGTCGCCTCCGGGGAACAGCAGCACTGGCGCCATCCAGCCCACGCGGGCCCGGATGGCCGGCACCACGATCTCCGTGTCGTAGACAATGCCGCCAGTGAGCACGATGGCGTCCATCTGGCCTTCCAGCACGGCGCCCATAGAGGCGATTTCCTTGGAAATCTGGTAGGCCATGGCCAGCAGACACTCCCGCGCCTCCGCAGGGCTGACCTTGCGGGGGTCCACGCCGGAGCCCTCGGCCACGCCTTCACCCCGGATGTACTTCTTGATGTCCACGATGTCCGCGGTCCCGACATAGGCGGCCAAGCCGCCGCGGCCCTTGATCTTGAGCTTGATGTCGTCCAAGGAATAGCTGCCCGAGAAACACATGCGGGCCAGGCCGCCGACGGGCACGCCGCCGCTTCTCTGCGGGGTGAAAGGGCCCTCGCCGTCCAAGGCATTGTTGACATCCACGACCCGGCCGTCCTTGTGCGCACCCACCGAGATGCCGCCGCCGCCATGCAGCACGATGAGGCGGCACTGCTCGTAGGGCTTGCCGAGCTGGGCGGCGGCCAGACGCGCCACGCGCTTCTGGTTGAGGGCGTGGAAGATGGAGATGCGGGGATTCTCGGGCATGCCCGAGTAGCGCGCCAACGGCTCCAGCTCATCGACTACAACCGGGTCGGCGATGAAGGCCGGGATGCCGAGAGGCTGGGCGATCTCGTAGGCGATGAGGCCGCCGAGATTGGAGGGATGGTCGCCCAGGACGCCCTGGCGCAAATCTTTCAAGAGCTTCTCGTCCACCCGGTAGGTGCCGCTGGGGATGGGGCGCACCAAGCCGCCGCGGCCGATGACGGCGCTGATGTCGGCGGCCGCGACGCGGTTGTCCTCCAGAGTCTTGAGCACCAGGTCCTTGCGGAACTGAAACTGAGCCGTGACTTTCTTCTTCTCGAAGGCCTTCAGGTCGCCGGACGCGTAGCGCACCACGGTGTGATAAACCTGCTCCTCGCCCCGGAAAAAGGCCACCTCGTCAGAGGTCGAGCCGGGATTGATGATAAGGATGTTGTCGCCCATGAGGATAATCCATGATAGCTAATCTGGGCGTGCGCTGAAAATATGAGCGAACTTGCCGGCGGCGTAATCCTTGCGCCATGCCGCCAGATCGAACGCCGGCCATGACCTCAGCTCGGCGCAAAACTCGTCGGGGCAGGCATAACCGAGCCGCTTGAAGTATCCGCTGAGGTCGGACTGGGCGTTACGCGAGTAACGGAGGATAAATTCGGCCTGCCGCCGGGGCTCCTGCGTATTAGGCGGATTCGGATTCGCCTGATAGGACGCGAGGGTCTTCTGCAGCGGCCCCCAGCCGTATTCGTGGAGCAGCACGATGAACGCGGCGAGCTGGTCGAACCAGCCCTTGCCGGGCGGATCGCCGAGCCGGCGGTCGAGCGCCGGGAGCAGCTTCGCCGGTTCGATGTCGGGGTGGCCGGTGCCTCGCGGCTTGCCCACGACATGCTCCATGCAGTAGAGCGAGAAGAAGTTGACCGTGACTTCCGTCTGGCCGGAGAAGTTCCAATCGGCGGACTGATGATTATGGCCCAGCTCATGAAAGAAGCCCCAGTCGCCCTGGGCGCGCAGCTTGGCGAGATCGGTGATGTCCTGCGCCGAAGCGATATGGCACATGAAAGGATAGCCGGCGTGCATCCAGCCCGCGCTGATCTGGCGGTCGGGCACGACGCGCTCCGGCGCGGACCGGGCGGGCCAACCGACGAGGCCGTCCTCGGCGGCGACCACCGCGTCCCACCACTCCAGCAGGGCGGCGGGGTCCTCCCTGCCGCGGACCAGCGCGGCGGGGACATGCAGGATCATGTTGCGGCCGACCAACTCCGCCCAGGGCGCGGGCGCGTTGCGGAGCCTGCGCCACTCCTGGGCGCTGGTCTTTCCAATGACAAAAAACGGCGCTTCCACCGCGTTGGCGAAGCGCAACGCGATACTGAGGCCGCCGGGAACGCTTTGGCCCTGGGCCGGCTTGACCACGACGAACAGCGGCCCGCCGAAGGCGCTGGCCACCGGCGTCGGCTGCTGCCGCAGAGAAAACGAGCGCGCGATGGACGGGAAGCGCTGCCATTGGGTGATCTTGTCTCCGAACAGCTTGTCGGTATGGCAGCCGATGCGGATCTCCACCGTCGCACCATCAGGCAGCGCCGCCACCGGCGTGACGGTCACTATCTCGCCCGCGTTGGCATAGAGGCCGGTGCTCTGCCAGCCTTCCTGGGCTCCGCCATAAACCGCGGCGGCCGGGCCATGCATCAAGGGGCCATGTATGGTGATGACGCGGGTCACGCGCGGCGCACCCGCGGCCACGACGCCGGGGAAATCCGCCGCCGCCGGATGCGGCCGGACCTGCGCGGGCGGCAACGCCATATAATCGTTGATCTGCCGGATGAGCGACTTTCTCTCGACGGGATCTGCCGGCAAGGTGAACGGCGCCTTCAAGGTGGGCACGATGGCCTCGGCCGGCTCTGGCGGCGCGGCATGGGCAACCGATGCTCCGACCAGCAGCGCCAGCACGAGCCCCCTCGCCGCGTCTCGCGCTCCAATAGCCGCAGAGGGCTTCATGTTTCAGAGCATATCATATGCCTTGCCTGGGCTAATTCCCAGGCCGTATGGTACAATTCCAGCACTCATGGAAGACGCCCTCAAAGCGCTGTTCCTTAAGCAGTTCGGCCGGCCCGTGGAGAGCGCCTCCTCCCTCAAAGGCGACGGCTCCAGCCGCAGGCTCTACCGGCTCAAGGGCGCGGGCCGCAGCGTCATCGGCGCCGTCAACTCCGACCGCCACGAGAACGAGGCGTTCCTTGCCTTCTCCCGCCATTTCCTGGCCTGCGGCCTGCCCGTGCCCGAGATCTACTGCGCGGACCTGGACCAAGGCATCTACCTGGAGCAGGACCTCGGCGACACCAACCTCTTCGCCTATCTCGGCGAGAACCGCGGCCCGGAAGGCTTCGCGCCCGGCGTCGTCGAGGTCTACCGCAAAGTCGTGCGGCTCCTGCCTCGGATCCAGATCACCGCGGGCCAGAGCCTCGATTACCGGGCCTGCTACCCCCGGGCCAGCTTCGACCGCCAGTCCATGATGTGGGATCTCAACCACTTCAAGTATTACTTCCTCCAGCTCGCGCCGATCCCCTTCCACGAGGAGGCCCTGGAGGAGGATTTCCAGCGCCTGACGGACTTCCTGCTCCAGGCGGACCGGGGCCACTTCCTCTACCGCGACTTCCAATCGCGCAACATCATGGTCCGCGACGGCGCGCCCTGGTTCATCGACTACCAGGGCGGGCGCAAGGGCGCCCTGCAGTACGACATCGCCTCGCTCCTCTTCGACGCCAAGGCCGACGTCCCCTTCCCGCTGCGCGAGGAGCTCCTGGCGCTCTACCTGGACGCCGCCGCGGAGCTCGCGCCCCTGGACCGCGCGCGGTTCCTGAGCCACTATCCGGGCTTCGTCTATATCCGCATCATGCAGGCCATGGGCGCCTACGGCCTGCGCGGCTTCTACGAGCGCAAGAGCCACTTTCTGCAGAGCATCCCCTACGCGGTGCGCAACCTGGAATACCTCCTGCGCACCACCGAGCTCCCCATCTCGATCCCGGAACTCACGCGGGTGTGGCGCAGCATAGTGGGCTCCTCCGCGTTGCGCCAGTACGGCGAAGCGCGGCTCAAGCTTGCCGTGCGCATCCAGAGCTTCTCCTACCGCGGCGGCCTGCCCGCCGACGACCAGGGCCACGGCGGCGGCTTCGCCTTCGACTGCCGCGCCCTGCCCAACCCCGGTCGGCAGGCCCGCTTCGCCCAGAGGGACGGCCGCGACCCCGAAGTCGCCACCATCCTGGCCGCGGAACCCGAGGTCGAGCGCTTCCTCGAACGCGTCTGCGGCCTGGTGGACCAATCCGTGGAGAACTACCTCAGCCGCAACTTCACCGACCTCATGGTCGCCTTCGGCTGCACCGGCGGCCGGCACCGGTCAGTCTACTGCGCCGAGCACTTGGCCCGGCGCCTGCGCGGCCGCGACGGCGTCAGCGTCGAGATCCGCCACCGGGAGCTGGACCGAGCGCAAGCGGGGGCTGCGGCCCCCGCCCCCGCGTCATGAAGGCCATGATCCTGGCCGCGGGCTTGGGCCTGCGGCTGCGCCCCCTGACCGAGACCACCCCGAAAACGCTGATCCCCATCCAAGGCGTCCCCCTTCTGGATATCATCATCCGGCGCCTGGTGCGGGCCGGCGTTGACGGAATCATCGTCAACGCCTTCCATCTGGCGGACCAAGTCGAGGATTTCCTGCAAAGCCGATACTGGGGCGTCCCCGTGGTCGTGTCCCGCGAGGACGAACTCCTCTCCACGGGCGGCGGCCTCAAGCAGGCCTGCTGGTTCTTTGACGACCGCAAGCCGTTCTTCCTGCACAACGGCGACGTCTACAGCGAGGTGGACCTGGCCCTTATGTATCGCGCCCACCAAAAAAGCGGGGCGCTGGCCTCCCTGGCGGTCTCCGACCGGAGCACCCAGCGCTATTTCCTCTTCGACGATCAAGACCGCTTGCGCGGCTGGGAGTCCTTGAAGGAGGAAAGCAAGCAGTGGGCCGGCCCGCCCGCGGTCCAAGCCCGGCGGCTGGCTTTCAACGGAATCGCCATACTTTCCCCCGAACTCCCTGCCCGCATCAGCGAGACCGGCGTGTTCCCGATCACGAAGACCTACCTGCGGCTGGCTGCGGAAGGCGCGCTGTTGCGGGCCTTCCGCAGCGACGCATACTTCTGCTGCGACATCGGCGACGACGCCAAGCTGGAGCGGGCGCGCCGGCGCGCGGACGAAGCGGGCCTACCCGCCTAGTTTGGTTTGTTTGTAGGAGATATAACCTCACACCTGGCCCATCGCCGCGCCCAGCGCTTCCGTCCTCTTGATCGGCATAGGGGCCGGCGAGTTTCCTCGCCGGTCCCCTGCCACACCACCGGACATGCGGGTCCGCATCCGGCGGTTTGAAAAGTTGAGGTTTACGCTGCAAGCCTGGGCACCCCCAGTTGATCGAAGTAATGCGGCGGGAGAGCGGCCAGAATCAACCCACACTCGGATGCTTTCCACCAGTGCCCCATATGTGAAGCGACGACTCTGGCGTCACGCGCGTTTAATCCTCGCGCGCGGAGCTTAACGTATGCGGTTGTCCCGCATTTCCATTGTTTGAGTTGCACTGCCCTTAGACGGTGGCGCACCCAACCATCGAGTTCCCGGAACACGCTTGGGGTGTCTGCCAGTTTGAAGTACGTTTTCCATCCTGTCAGATACTTTCGCAATTCCGCGGCTACCACCTTCATGCTTTTCCCACCAACTCGGCTCGTCATCCTCCGGATATGTTCCTTCATCTTCTTTAGGGCTTTGGACGCGACACGCATCTTGACCTCGCCCCTTTTGGCTACCCAGAAACTGTAGCCGAGGAACTTCCGGTCCCAAACGCGCGCCACCGCACTCTTCGATTCGTTGACCTTGAGCCGAAGTCCCGCGTAGAGGCTCTTAAGCGCCTCCATGACCCTCTCGCCCGCTCGCCGTGACCGCACGTAAACGTTGCAGTCGTCGGCGTATCGCGCGAAGGCGTGCCCGCGTTTTTCTAGTTCCTTGTCCACTTCATCGAGAAGCACGTTTGCCAGCAAAGGCGAAAGCGGGCCGCCTTGCGGCGTTCCCTCTTCCCGTTCCGCTACTATCCCGTTGGCCATCATTCCGGCCTCCAGGTAGCGGCGTATCAACTTCAGCAATCGCTTGTCCGCTATTCGTTTTGCCAGCCTCCCCATCAGCACGTCGTGGTTGACCCGGTCGAAAAACTGCTCCAGGTCCACGTCTACCACCCACCGCCGTCCTTCCTGGACATAACGACGTGCCGCGCCTACTGCTTGGTGCGCGCTCCGCCCAGGCCGGAAGCCGTGGCTGTGTTCTGAAAAGGTCGGGTCGAATCTCGGCTGCAACACTTGCAGGATGCATTGTTGGATGAACCTATCGAGAGCGCAGGGAATTCCAAGAACTCTGACCCCTCCGCCCTCTTTATCTATCTCTTGCCGCTTTACGGGTTTTAGCTGATATGTTCCTGCGAGCAATTGCATTCGCAGGACTTCCCAGTGTTCCGCCACATACTGCGGCAATTCATCCGCGGTCATCCCATCGACGCCGGAGCTGCCCTTGTTTCGCCTGACTTGCTTCAACGCCAGTTCGACGTTTGCGTATCCGACCGACTCTTCCATCAACCGGTCGGTTCCCAAGCGCGCTATCACATGCCTCGCCGTCGGTGCTTCACCGCTTCCGCTCTTGAATTCCAGCGGAAGCTCGATTTGCTCGATCTTCCGGTGCATGGCACTTTCGAGACTCATGCGGCTACGCTCTCCTTTCCATTCGGCCCTTCGCGACGCCTATTAGCCATCGCTACTACGGCCTCTGCTGACTTCTCGCTCCCTGTTTTCCACAGGTCGCCCTTTCAGGCATGAGGCGAGACCTCCCCAGGTAAGAGACATGGCTTTCCCCGCACAGCCGCCGGATCTACGCCGTCGTTCTTTGGTCGCCGGAGCTTCGCGGTGCACGGCCCGCTCGCCCGGAACTGACGACGCCTCATATCCGATTTCTGTTCGTCGACTCGCGGTTTCGCTATCCGCTTCTTTCAGCGTGGTCCTCGCGGGCCATCGCCTTGCGTTTCGCTTGGAGTCCCGACGACCCGGTTCTCCAGAGGACTTGCACCTCCTAGTCATGCTGGGCACACCGCGCGACTTCGCCCCGGCCGTACGGCTGGCCGGGGCGAAGTTCTGGGGGGAGAAAGGTCCCTGGCGGCAGGACCATTTTTAGACCATTTCAGACGGTGGAGGCGCCCGAAATTTGCTATAATTATAGGGTTGAGCAGCGCCAAGCGCAAGTCGCTTCTGGCCTGGGTTTCGGGCGTAGTATTCGTTTCTATCCTCTGCGCTCACGCCGTCAGCCCTGACCCGGCCTCCCCTAAAGCCAAGCCAACGGCCCTGGTTGTGTCCGTGCCTTGGCCCAGCCCGGCCTATAGGTACACCTTCCACGTCCTTTCCGGGCATCCCGAGGTCACCGACCGCTACGACGACATCATCCTGGAGAACGCCTCCCGCCGCAGCCTCAACCCACGCCTCATCAAGGCCATCATCGCGGCGGAGTCCGAGTTCGACGGCTCGGCGCTATCCCCGCGCGGCGCCCGCGGGCTCATGCAGATACTGCCCCTCACCGCGCAGGAACTGGGATATTCCCGACAGGCCCTGGCCACGCCCGAGGGCAACATAGCCGCCGGCTCGGCCTACCTGGCGGTCCTCTACGCGGCCGCCTGGCGACAGTACCATCTCAAGGGCATGGCCTATGCTGACGCGCCCCTATGGGTGCAAGAGCGCATCGTGGCCGCCTACAACGCCGGTCCCCGGGCGCTGAAGCAGAACAGCTGGATGCGGCAGACCCGCAACTACGTCAGGAAGGTGCTCCTCTTCTATCACTCGGATGTTTCCGAGTTCCGCCGCAGCCCCAAGCGACCCGGCCCCGAGCCGCTCCTGGCCCGCGAAGACACCCTGCCTTAGGCGGCGGGCTCGGCGTTGAGGTCGTACTCCGCTGACCCGGTGATCCGGACCTGGGCGAATTCACCGATCTGCAATCGTGCCGCGGGCGCTTTCACGAACACCTCGTTGTCCACCTCGGGCGAGTCGGCCTCGGTGCGGCCCACGAAGACGCCGCCTTCCCTACGGTCCACCAGGACAGGCAAGGTCCGGCCGACCTTGGCCGCGTTGATCTTCCGCGATATTCCCTGCTGCTGGGCCAGCAGCGCACCAGCGCGGCGCTTCTTCTCCCGCGCGGGGACGTCGTCGGCCAGGGCAAAGGCCCGTGTGTTCTCCTCGTGAGAGTATTCGAACACGCCCAGGCGCTCGAAGCGCATGGCCGCGGCCCACTGCAAAAGCTCCTCATGCTCCCGGCGCGTCTCGCCCGGATAGCCGGCTATGAGCGTGGTACGCAGGGTGATGCCCGGCACGCGCTGCCGGATGTCCGCGATGAGCGCATCGGTGCGCTTGCGGGTGGTGCCCCGCCGCATGGAGGCCAGCAGGCGGTCATTGATGTGCTGCAAGGGCAGGTCCAGGTATTTGCAGATGTTGGGGCGCTCAGCCATCACGGCGAGGGCGTCGCGGGGAAAGCCGCTCGGAAAGGCGTAGTGCAGGCGAATCCAGCCGATGCCTTCCACGTCAGAGAGGGTCTTGAGCAGGTCGGCCAGGCGGCGCTTGCCGTAGAGGTCGAGGCCATAGGCGGTGGAGTCCTGGGCGATGAGGAGCAGTTCCTTGACGCCCTGCCGGGCCAGGCGCCGGGCCTCGGCCGCAAGATCCTTCATGGTCCGGGAGACAAGCCGACCGCGCATCAGCGGGATGGCACAGAACGAGCAGGCGCGGTCGCAGCCTTCGGAAATCTTGAAGTAGGCATAATGCCGCGGGGTGGCCAGCAGGCGCTCGCCCAGAAGCTCGCGCTTGTAGTCGGCGCCCAGGGCACGCAGCAGGCCGGGCAGCTCGTGCGTACCGAAGAAGGCGTCCACCTCGGGGATGTCGCTCTTGAGCTCCTTGCGGTAGCGCTCGGAGAGGCAGCCGGTGACGATAAGCCTGGCGATGCGGCCGCTCTTCTTGGCCTGGGCAAAACGCAGGATCTCATCTATGGATTCCTTCTTGGCGCTGGCGATGAAGCCGCAGGTATTGACGATGACGATATCTGGGGTGCCGGACTCATCCTCTGAGTGCGTAGCCTTGAAGCCGTTGGCCCGGAGCTGACCCAGGATGGCCTCGGAATCAACGAGGTTCTTGGAACAGCCCAAGGTGACGACAGAAACGCGTTTGGGCCTGCCCATGGAGCGCTCTATTGCGGCTTGCGGCTGGGGAGGTGGGAGTTCAGGGAAGCCACGTCCTTGCGGATCTGGGCCGCGAGCTCGTCGAGGGAAGCGAACTTGCGCTCGTCCCGGATCTTGCGAACGAAGCGGACGGTCAGCTCCTTGCCGAGGAGGTCCCCTGTGAAGCCCGGGACATGGACCTCGACCCGGACCGCGCCGCGCGGGCCGACCGTGGGCCTGACCCCGACGTCGCACAGGGCCGAATGGGCCGCGCCGTCCCAGACCGCCTCCACCTCGTAGACGCCCCAGGCCGGGAGGTCCCCGGTCCAGGCCGTCAGGTTGGCCGTGGGAAAGCCCAGCTGTCGGCCTAAGGCGGAGCCCGCGACCACCTGGCCGCGCAGGAGCTGATTCAAGAGAGCTTGACGGCCAAGGCCTCGCCCAGGCCGACCAAGGACGAGGTCATCAGCCGGCGCAGGCCTTCCCGGTCCATGGTCTTGACCTGCTCCAAGGTCAGGGCGTCCTCGATGCGGAAGCCCGCGATGCGCTCGCGCCGCAAGGTCGCCACCGCGGCCCCGCAGCCCAGCTTCTGGCCCACCAGCTCGGCCAGAGAGCGCACATAGGTGCCGCTGGCGCAGACCAGGCGGTGCTCGAAGTCCGGCATATCCAAGGCCAGCGCCGACCAGGCGTAGACGGTGGTGGTGCGGGGCTTGGGCGGCACCGCGATGCCGGCGCGGGCGTACTTATAGAGGGGCTTGCCCTTATACTTCACCGCGGAATAGGCGGGGGCGGCCGTCTCCAGACAACCGTGCAGGCCGTCCAGAACGGCCTGGACCTGGCTGAGATCGAGGGGGGGACGGGCTTCTGCTCCAGGACCCGGCCGGTCACGTCGCCAGTGTCGGTGGATACGCCCAGGCGGATGCGGCCGGCGTAGATCTTGTCGAGCCCTTGCAGGCGCGCCTGCAGGCGCGTGCAGGCGCCCACCAGAAGGATGAGCAGGCCCGTGGCCAGGGGGTCGAGCGTGCCGCAATGGCCGACCTTGACCCCGACGGGCAGCATGCGCCGGAAGGCCGCCACCGCGTCGTGAGAGGTCCAGCCCGCCGGCTTGTCGAAGAGCAACAGGCCCGAGAGCTGGGTCACTTGCCGCGCTCCTCCTCAAGGTCCGAGAGGAGCTTGTCGATCCGGGTGGCCCGGCGCGGGGTGTCATCGAAATGGAACTCGACCTTAGGCACCAGCTTGAGCGCCAGGCGTTTGATGAGCAGGTGGTGGATGTAGGACGCGCTGCGCGCCAGGGCGCGCTGGGTGCGGTGGCGTTCCTGCGGGGTGCCCAGCACCGAGTAGAAGACCTTCAGGGTCTTGCGGTCCACGCTCAAATCGACGCCGGTGATGGTGAGCAGGCCGCCCAGCCCCGGGTCCTTGATTTCGCGCAGGGCCTTGGCGATTTCGCCGCGGAACAGCTCGCGCAGGCGGTCGTTACGTTCGAACATGGCTGTGGCTCCCCCGCGTAGCGGCCCCGGCGCTGGCCCCCTTACTTGGGGGAACTGCTCAGGCGCCGGGTGCGGCTCTCCTTGACGTAAAACTCGAGCTGGTCACCGGGCTCGAAGGCCTTGAAGCCCTCAAAGTCCATGCCGCACTCCATGGCCTTCTCCACTTCCTTGACATCTTCCTTGAAGTGCTTGAGCGTGCTGACCCGTCCGGAGTAGACCTCCGCAGTGCCGCGCTTGACGCGCACCAGCCCGCCGCGCGCAACCTTGCCCTCGCGGATGAAGCAGCCCGCCACGCGGCCGGCCTTGACGCTGAAGACGTTGCGGATCTCGCCCTTGCCCACCAGGACCTCGACGATCTCGGGCTCCAGCAGGCCTTCCAGGGCCGCCTTGACGTCGGCGATGAGATCGTAGATGATTTCGTACTTGCGCACCTCGACGCCCTCGCGGGCGGCGAGCTCCTCGGCGCGCGTGTCGGCCGTGGTGTGGAACAGCATGGCCACGGCGTCGGAGGCCGAGGCCAGCAGGATGTCGGACTCGTTGGCGTTGCCCACCTCTCCGTGAATGATGCGCACGCGGCATTCGGAGGTGGAGAGCCCTTCCAGGGAATCCTTGAGGGCCTGCAGCGAGCCCTGCACGTCGGCCTTGAGCACGATGTTGAGGTCCTTGGCCGCCTTGCCCCCGGTGGAGGAGATGCGGCTCTTGAGGCCGACCAGCGTCATGTGCCGCTGGTGGGCCAGGGCCTGCTCGCGGTAGATGAGCGCGCGGCGCTCAGAGATCTCGCGGGCCTGGCGCTCGTCGGGCAGAACATTGAAGACATCGCCCGCCTGGGGCGTGTTCATGATGCCCAGGACCTCGACCGGCGTCGCGGGCCCGGCGGAGATGATGCGCTTGCCCGTGTCGTCATGCAGGGCCTTGACCTTGCCGTAGGCCAGCCCGGCCACGAAGGCGTCGCCAGGCTTGAGCGTCCCGGCCTGGACCAGCACCGTGGCCACCACGCCCTTCCTGGGGTCGAGACGGGCTTCCAGGACCACGCCGTAAGCGGGGCGGTCCGGGTTGGCCTTGAGGTCGAGCATCTCGGCCTGCAAGGCGATCATATCCAGCAGGGTGTCGATGTGGAGATTCATCTTGGCCGAGACGTCCACGAAGATGTTCTTGCCGCCCCACTCCTCGGGCTGGATGCCGCGGTTGGCTAAATCCTGGCGGATCTTCTGCGGGTTGGCGCCGGGCAGGTCGATCTTATTGACCGCGACCACGATGGGGACATCGGCGGCCTTGGCGTGATCGATGGCCTCCACGGTCTGGGGCATGACCCCGTCGGTGGCGGAAACCACCAGCACCACGATGTCGGTCACCCTGGCCCCGCGGGCGCGCATGGCCGTGAAAGCCTCGTGGCCGGGAGTGTCCAGGAAAACGATGTCGCCCTTGGCGGTGTGCGCCCGGTAGGCGCCGATATGCTGGGTGATGCCGCCGGACTCGCCCTCGGCGACGCGCGCCGAACGGATGGCGTCCAGGAGCTTGGTTTTGCCATGGTCCACATGGCCCATGACCGTGACCACCGGCGCCCGCGGCTTGAGGGATTCGGGCTTCTCCGCCTCGGGAGCCGACGAGATCTCGGCCTCCTTGTAGAGGGGCTGGAGATCGAGTTCAAAGCCGAACTCCGCGGCCACGATGGCGGCGGACTCCGCTTCCAGACGCTGGTTGATGGTCGCGAAGATGCCCAGGTTCATGAGCTTCTTGATCACGTCCGGGGACTTGACGTCCATGTGCTCGGCCAGCTCGCGCACGGTCATCATGGTGGAAATCTTCAGCTTCTTGAGAGAAGACTTGGACTCCTGGGCCGGGACGGCGGCGGGCCGGGCATCGTGCCTGGGCGCGGGCTTGGAGCCGGGACGGGAACCGGGACGGAAGCTCTGCCGCGGGCCGGGCCGGGCTCCGGGAGCCGGAGCGCGAGCACCCATAGGCGGGCGCGGCGCGGGGGGACCGATCCGCGTCGATTGCATCGGACGGGCCGGCGCCTGGGGCGCGGTCGGGACGGCCGGGGAGGCTGAGGCCGCGGGAGCGACAGCGGGTGCCGCACCCGCAACGGCGGGGGTAGCCGAGACTGGGACGACAGGAGCGGCGCCGGCAGAGGCGGGCTGGGCCGGAACGGGGGCAACAGGGACGGCACCGGCCGCCTGCGCCGCAGGCACCACGACAGAAGAAGGGGTCTGCTTAATGACACCAGTCGCAGGCGCAGGCGCCTCGACAATCACGGGCTTAGGCAGAGGAGGGGGCTTGGGCAAGGAAGCGCCGGGCGCCAAGCGCGTCACGGTCGGTCCGGTGGAATGCAGGAGCTTCTTCTTGCGGAACAGGTCGAAAGCGGAAACCAGGTTTTGCGACGGAGGCGCGATCGAGCCTTCTTCCTGGACGCTGCGGGTCTCGGCCGCGGTCTCGATTACGCCGGAGGCACCATTTTTCTTGGCAGCGGTCTTGGACTTGCTCGCGGCGGCCTTCTTGGGGGCGGCTTTCTTCGTCACCGCTTTAGGGGCTTTTTTGGCAACCCCCTCGGCCTTCTCCGTCTTCTTCTTTTCCATTTCTTTCAATGTTAGCATTTATGCAGCGGCCGCGTCCCCGGGCCCGGCCGGCGGGACGGACTGCGCCGCGACATATTCCTTGGCGCTGGCGATGATCTTGAGCGCGGTCTTCTCCCCGATGCCCTCCAGGGCGGTGAGCGCCTCTGGCGCGCAGGCGGCCAAAGCGGCGGGATCGGCGAAGCCGCCCGCGGCCAGGATCTCGGCGGTCTTGGCGCCGACGCCCTCCAGGGAGCTCAACCCCGCCGGCGGCTCCGCGACAGCGGCGGCCTTGGGCTGCGTCTTGACCGCGATCTCCCAGCCGGTCAGCCGGCAGGCGAGACGCACATTCTGGCCGTCCTTGCCGATGGCCAAAGCCAGGTGCTCCTCGCTGACCAAAGCCTCGGCGCGCTGGTTCTGCGCGTCGAGCACCCGCACCGATTCTACCTTGGCAGGCGCCAGGGAGTTGGCCAGGTATTTCTCAATCTGCGCGTCGTACGGGATCAAATCGATGCGCTCGCCCGCCAGCTCGTTCATGATGCTGCGGATGCGCGAACCGCGCAGTCCCACGCAGGAGCCGACCGGGTCGATCTTGGGGTCGTTGGACTTGACCACGACCTTGGCCCGGAAGCCCGGCTCGCGGGCGACCTCGACGATCTCCACGATCTTCTCCGTGATTTCCGGAACCTCGAGCTCGAACAGGCGCTTGAGGAACAGGGGCGCCGCCCGGGACAGGACGACCTGAGGACCGCGCTGGGCCTTGTCCACGCGCAGGATCATGGCGCGCACGTTGCCGCCCACGACATAGCGCTCCCGGCGGATCTGCTCGCGCACGGGCAGGATAGCCTCGGTCTTGCCGATATCCACGATGACATTGCGCTCCAGGAAGCGGTGCACAGAGCCGGTGACGATCTCGCCTTCCTTGGGCTTATACTCATCGTAGAGGACATCGCGTTCCTTCTCGCGGATCTTCTGGGCCAGCACCTGCTTGGCGGTCTGGGCCGCGATGCGGGCGAAGTCCGTCACGGGCGTGGGCAGCCTGAGCACCTCGCCCACGACCGCGTCCTTCTTATGCCGCTTGGCCTCGGCCAGGCCGATCTCCTTCTCCGGCTCGACGACGGTCTCGACCACCGTCTTGACCACGTTGGCCAGGAACTCCGCGGTCTCGGGGTCGATGGAGGCCTCGATGACGGCGTCCATGCCCACGTGCTTGCGCAGCGAGTTGACCACCGCTTCTTCGATCATCTTGAGGACGTCGTCCTTGCGGATGTTCTTCTCGCGCTCCAACTGCTCCAAAGCCAGGACCAATTCTGATTTCGCCATGACGAATTATACCTCCGCCCGGTAATCCAACCGGGTCTCCGCGATGAGCGCAAGGGAGAACTCGTACCGCGTCCCCTCGCACTCCACCGCGACCTTGCCTTCCGAGAACCCCAGCAGGGTCCCCTTGAAATTGCGCTGGCCGTCCTGCGCCAGCTTGAGCCGGACCTGCACGGCCTTGCCCTTGAAGCGCTCGAAATCCGCTGCCTTCTTGATGACCCGGTCCAGGCCCGGGGAGGAGACCTCCAGGACATAGGAGCCGCTGAAGGCGTTGGACTCGTCGAGCAGGGCCCCGATACGGTTGGAGAGGTGCTCGCAGTCGTCTAAAGTGATGCCGCCCGGCTTGTCCAGGAAGAAGCGCAGGGTCCGGGAGCCGCGCTCTTGGATGATCTGCAAGTCCACCAACTCCGCGGACTCCTGGGTGAGGAGGGGGGCGAGAAGCTGCTCTATCTGGGTCGTGTCCATGCCGCCTCCTTGAGAATAAAAAAAGTGGCTTCTCCGGCAGCCACTTTCTGGTGCTTTAAGGCTGTGCGACGATTATACCAAATTTGGGTCCGGTCAAGCCTCCTAAGGCGCGGCCGTGGCGGCCGGGGCCGGGCGCGCGGCATGGTCCTCGCGCCAGCGCAGCAGGTCGCTGTAGGTGGCAAACAGCAAGAGCATCCCCAAAAACACCAGGCCCACGCTGTTGGCCCGGTTGGTGGCGTTCGGGGTGAGCTTACGGCGGGAGATCCCTTCCCATAAGAACATCACCGCCCAGCCGCCGTCGAGCAGGGGTACCGGCAGTAGGTTGAAGAATCCGATGGCCACGGAGATGAGCCCAATGAGGAAGATCAGGTCGTCCCAGCCCGAGTGCGCGGCGCGGTGGACCATCTGGAATATTCCGACGGGTCCGGCCAGGTCCGGCCGCTGGCGGCTATGGATCTTGGAGGCGATGGTGCTCACCGTGTACACGGTGAGGTTGTAGCACTGGGCCGCGCCCTCCCCGACCGCGGTCAGCGGGCCCACGGGCTTGAAGGTGGACTTGGACACAATGCCGATGACGCCGTTGCCGCTGCCCTCGTCCAGCCGCGTGGTCAGCTGGGCGGTGAACTCCTTGCCGTCGCGGCTGTAGCGCAGCGTGATCTCCTTCTTGGGCTTGGCGTGGACGGCGCCGGAGAGCTGCTTCCAGGTCGCCACCGCAGAGCCGTCGACGGAGAGGACGCGGTCGCCGATCTGGATGCCGGCCCGGTCGGCCGGGAAACCCGTGGCCAGGTTTCCGATGACCGGCTCGTCGCTGGTCTCGGGCAATCCCTTCCAATAGATGACCCCAGTGAAGAGGCAGAAAGCCAGCAGGTAGTTCATGACCGGACCCGCATAGACGATGGCCAGGCGCCGGTACCAGGCCTGGCTGTAATACTCGTCGGGCTTGCCGATGCAGTCGGTGAGCTCCTCTCCGGCCAGCTTGACGAAGCCGCCCAGGGGCAAGGCGCGCACCGAATAGCGGGTCTCGCCCCGGGTCACGCCGAAGAGCTCCGGGCCCATGCCGAAGGCGAACTTCTCCACCCGCACGCCCAGCCTGCGGCACATGAGGAAATGCCCCAGTTCGTGAAGGAAGATGACCAGGCCGAAGGTCAGGATCTCAGCCCAGAAGGTCTGCAGGTAATAGCCGGACGCAGAGATGAAATTTTGCATGTTACCTCAGGATCAGGAAATAATAAGCGGCGGGCGCCGCCAGGATGAAAGCGTCGAAACGGTCCATGATGCCTCCGTGGCCGGGGAGAAGGTTGCCGGAATCCTTGGCGCCGACCGCGCGCTTGACCAAGGATTCGGCCAGGTCCGAAAGCTGTCCGCACACGCCGAGCAGGGCGCCCAGGGCCAGGGCTCCCAGCGGCCCCAGGGACTCCGGCCGCAGCAGGCCGCGCAACAGCAGGGCCGCGCCCACGGCGCCCAGCCAGCCCGCCACGGCGCCTTCCCAGGTCTTCTTGGGGCTGAGGCCCCCGGCGAGCTTGTGGCGGCCGAAGGATTTGCCAGCGGCGTAGGCGGCCGTGTCCAGGATCCAGATCGTGATGAAGATCAGGAAGGTCAGCTTCTCCCCGTCGGGGCGCAGGCCGCGGATGAGCGCCAGGTGCGCGGGCATCCAACCCAGGAACAGAGCGCCGAAGAGGGTGAAGCAAAGCCGCTCCAAGGAGCGCTGGCGGCTGAACATCTCGCGCAGGACCACGACGGCCGTCACGGCGGTCAGCACCGCCTCGCTGGGGCCGCCCAGGGCCACGCTCAGGGCCAGGGCCCCGCCGCAGAAAAGCAGGTTCAGGCGCTGCACGGGCCGGCCGCCCGCGGCCAGGATGAGGCCGTATTCGTAGACGCAGAGCACCGCGACCGCAACCACGAAGCCGACCCAGGCCAGGCCCCCGGCGTGGATGAGCCAGAGCAGCAGGGGGATGCCGACGACAGCTGTGAGCACTCGGGGCAAGAGCATCAGAGGAGTTCCTTTATAAACGGAGAAAAACGGAATCCGCCGGCCTTTGGCCGGCGGTTGCGGGCGGTCCTGCGGACCGCCCGCGCGCAACGGCGATCAAACGGTGATGATTTCCTTCTCTTTGGCGGCGGCGGCGGCGTCGACCTGCTTTACAAACAAATCGATGCTCTTCTGAACCTTGGCCTCCAGGAGCTTGAGGTCGTCCTCGCTGATCTCCTTGGCCTTCTCCGCCTTCTTAAGCTTCTCGATGGCATCGTGCCGGTCGCCGCGCAGGCCGACCTTGCACTCCTCGCCCATGCGCTTGACGACCTTGACCAATTCCTTGCGACGATCCTCGTTCATGGCCGGCAGGCTGATGCGGATGATCTTGCCGTCATTCATGGGCTGGCTGCCCAGGTCCGCCTTGGACAGGGATTTTTCCAGCTCCTTGAGCACCGAGGGATCCCAGGGCCGGACTTCCATGACCCGGGCCTCCGGAACGGAGACCGCGGCGACCTGCTTCAAGGGGACCTGCTGGCCGTAGTACTCCACCTTGACGCCTTCCAGAAGCATAGGGTTGGCGCGGCCGGTGCGCAGGCCAGAGAAATCCCGATCCAGGCGGGCCAGGCGATCCTTCATGGCCTCATCCATCTTCGTCACGACTCCATTGACCGATTCCGCGTTGGGCATAGGTGTCACTCCGTGATCCAAGTTCCAACTTTCTTTCCGGCCGCCGCCTTGGCGATGTTGCCCGCGACGGACAGGTCGAAGACCGCGATGGGCATGCGGTTCTCCATGCAAAGGGTAAGCGCGGTGGCATCCATGACCCGCAGCCGGCGGCGGATGGCCTCCATGAAGGTCACGCTGACCAGGCGCGTGGCCTTGGGATTGGTCTTGGGGTCGTCCGTATAGACCCCGTCGACCTGGGTGGCCTTCAGGAGCACGTCCGCCTCGATCTCCACGGCGCGCAGGGCGGCCGCGGTGTCCGTGGTGAAATAGGGATTGCCCGTGCCGCCCGCGAAGATGACGACGCGCCCCTTCTCCAGGTGACGGATGGCGCGGCGGCGAATGTAAGCCTCGGCCACCTCGGAGATCTCGATGGCGGTCTGCACCCGCGTCTGCACGCCCAGGCCCTCCAGTGCGTCCTGCAGGGCCAGGGCATTGATGATGGTGGCCAGCATCCCCATGTAGTCGGCCGTGACCCGGCCGATGGCGCGGCCGCGGTCGAGCGCGCCCCGCCAGATGTTGCCGCCGCCAACGACGACGCCGATCTCAACGCCTTGAGCCCGGGCGCGCTTGATCTCGCCGGCAATGCGCTGCAACGCTTCCGGGGCGATGCTGCGGGCGCTGCGGCCGCCCAACGACTCACCGGAGAGCTTAAGGAGGACCCGGCGACGCCGCGCGCCCATTATTCGCCGAGCGTGTAACGAGCGAAGCGCGCCGGCCGGATGTCGCCTCCGGCCTTGGCCGAGGCTTCCTTAATGATGGCGGCGATGGGCGTCTTGCCGTCGCGGACGCTGAGCTGCTCCAGGAGGCAGGAAGCCTGATAAAAAAGCTTGTTGACCTTGCCCTCGACGATCTTGGGGATGGCGGCTTCAGGCTTGCCTTCCTTGCGCAGGGTCTCGGCGTAGATCTCCTTCTCCTTGAAAATCTCATCGGCCGGCACGTCCTCGCGCCGCAGGTACTTGGCGTTGCAGCCTACGATCTGCAACGACAGCTCCTTAGCCAGCTCCGCCGTCGCGGGATGCGCGGCGACCGCCGGGTCGGAAGTCGCCAGCTCTATTAAGGAACCGTTCTTGGCCCCCAGGTGGATGTAGCCGGCCACCAGGCCGTGACCTTGCAAGGTGAAGCGTGCCAGGCGCCGCAGGGTCATATTCTCGCGCATCTTGGTCTGCACGGCCTCGACCAAAGACGCCGCCGCCGCGGGCTGTGGGATCTCGCCCGAGCAGGCCTTTTCGGCCAAAGACTGAGCCAAAGCCTTGAACTCGTCGGTGCGAGCCACGAAGTCGGTCTCGCAGTTAAGTTCGATGAGGGCGCCGTTCTTGCCGTCCGTCTGGTAGGCGATGGCGCCTTCCTTGGTCGCGCGCGCGGAGCGCTTGGCCATGTCGGCCTGGCCCTGCTTGCGCAGGGAGGTCAGAGCCTCGTCGAGCTGCCAGTTCCCGGCCTCCAACGCCTTCTTGCAGGCCGTGATGCCCGCGCCGGTCTTCTCGCGCAGCTCCTTAATGAGCCGGCTCATGTCCGCGGGGTTCACGGTAATCATTCAATTTCCTCGGAGATTTCGGCCAGGGCCCGGCCCTTGGTGCGGCCCATGGGTTTGGGCTTAGGCTTGGCCTTGGCCGCGACGGGGGGACGCATCTCCTTCTCCCAGGCCGCCAGGCCTTCCTCGACGGGCTCCTCGGCCGGCACCGCCGCGACAACAGTCGTGCCGTCCGCGGCAACCTCGCCGGAGGCCAGCATGGCCGCCTCGGCCTCGGCCACGGTGGAGGCGTTCTTGGCCGCCGCGCAGGCCGTGTTGCCCTCAACCACGGCGTCAGCGATCAGACCGCAGAAGAGCTTGATGGATCGGGCCGCATCATCGTTGCCCGGGATGGGATGACCAATAAGGTCCGGATCGCAGTCCGTGTCGCAGACGGCCGCGATGGGGATCTTCAGGCGCCGGGCCTCGGCCACGGCGAGATCCTCTTCCACCGGGTCCACGACGAACATCGCGTCGGGGAGCTTGGTCAGGCCGCGGATGCCGGTCAGCACCTTGAGCATGCGCGCCATCTCCTTGGAAGCGCGGGCGGCGTCTTTCTTAGGCATCACGGCGAGGATGCCGTCGCTCTGCCATCTCTCCAACTCCTCCAGCCGCTTGACGGACCGGCGGATGGTCGCGAAATTAGTAAGAGTTCCGCCAAGCCACTTGTCGCAGACGTAGGCCGCGCCGCAGCGCTTCGCCTCGACTCGCAAGATCTCCTGCGCCTGCTTCTTGGTGCCTACGAACAGGAAGGTCTTGCCCTGGGCGGCCTGGTCGCGGACCCAACCGTAAACCTTCTTGAGTTCCTTGACCGTCTTCTGCAGGTCGATGATGTGGATGTTATTGCGCTCGCCGAAGATGAACCGACCCATCTTCGGGTTCCAACGCCGGGTCTGATGGCCGAAATGGACGCCGGCCTCCAACATAGCCTTCATGGATACGTTGATCATCCGATGTGCTTATCCTCCGTAAGTCCTGATGTTTGCGACAAATCGGCCGCGCCGAATCCCGCAAGTCCGAAATGATACCAAATTCCAGGGCGCCAGAACACGCCTTTCACGCCACCGCTCAAATCGGGGCCAAACGAGCCGCCGCGTGCGCGCGCCATTCCTTTTCGAAGGCGCGCATCCGCTCCAGCCCCGCGCGCGCCCCCAGCAGGGGGATGGCCACGACGGCTTGCGCCTTGCCGGTGCGCAGGACGGCGTCACGGGGCCGGGGGGCCACGCCGCGGAACTGCGCGCAGGATACAGGATGCAGCAGCGCCTCGGCGAGGCCGAAGGCCCGGGCCACGAGGAGCGCGAACTCGTGCCTCAGGAGATGGTCGGCGCCCACCACATGGAAGACGCCGGCGGCGCCGCAGGCCGCGAGCTCGACGGTGACCTCCGCAAGGTTCTCGACATAGGTTGGGCTGCCCCGCGCGTCGCAGGCGGCCTGCAGGCTCTCGCCCGCGGCCAGCTTGCGCATGACTTGGAGTGCAAAATTCTTGGGGGCGATCTGCCAACCGTAGACCGAGGCCGTGCGGATGACAAGGTTGCGCGCGTCGGCGGCCAGGACCCCGGCCTCGGCCTCGGCCTTCTGGTGCCCGTACTCGTTGAGCGGGCAGACCGCGTCATCCTCGCCGTAGGCCCCGCGGCAGCCGTCGAAGACATAGTCCGAGGAATAGAAGATCATCCGGGCGCCGTGCTCCCGGCAGGCGCGCGCCAGGTTCAGGGTTCCGGCGACGTTGACACGGCGGGTCTCCTCGGGATGCAGTTCGCAGTAGTCCACGTGCGGGTTGGCCGCGGGCACGGCCACGACGCCAGGCCCGACCTGCGCCAGGACCGCGCGGACCTCGTTCTCGTCCCGCATGTCCAGACGGATCATGCCCGGTCCCAGCTCCGGGCAGCAGTCCGCGGCCAGAACCTGAACCCCGCGCTTCTCCCAGGCCCGCACCAAGGCATCGCCCACCAAGCCGGCTCCGCCCACGACCAGGATCTTTTCCATGAAGCGCTTCATTATAGGATTTACGACCGGCCGCCAGCCAGGCCAAGCGGCCCAGTCCGCAACGGCCGCTTGGAACCGATCGCCTAGGCCCCCCGACCCTTCTCGCCTAGCACTGGCCGGGGCAGACTGTCCTTGAAGCTATGCACTGCCCCGAAATCAGCCGGATGACGACTTTGGCCTGCGCCGCCTTCCTGGGCACGGTCGGCACCGCCGTGCGCTTGCCGACCGGAGGGGTCCCGGAACCGGAGTGCCGGCTGTCGCCGCCGGAGTCCGTCGCCGCGGCTCCCAGCGCGGACACTGCCCCGGCCCAACCCGCGGATCCGATACGGCAGCCTGCCGCGGAGCCGGACGCCGACGCCGCGCCACAAGAGGAGGAAGTCATCGCGGGGAGCGCCAGCGCCGAAGGGAAGCGCGCCCGCACTCTACGGCGCACTATCGTCGGCGCGCGCAGGCAAGAATCCGGCGGAGGCGCCGAGCCATCTCCTCAGGCCCCCTTACCGTCCGCACGCGGACCCATGACGACACCGGACTTGCGGATGCCGGCGCCGCGGCACCGTCCTGCCTCCTTCGGAGGCGGCAGCGGACTCGGCTGGCCCGCCCCCAGCCGAACCGCGCCTTATGGAAACCTTTTAGCCGAGCGTCATCACTCCAAACCCAGGCGGCCGGCGCCAGCCCGGCGGCCGGGAGCCGGAGCCTTGTCCGCATCGAGCACCGCCCCTGCTGCGCGCGATTTTTTACGCCGGGTCGAGACGAACGGCAAGAGCGGCAAGGCCGGGACGGCCGCAGCCGGAGCCAAGAGGACGACAAGCGCGCGCCCGCGTTCGGCAGGCTCTTCAGGCTCGACTTCCCGCCGCCGGCATGGCGTCGGCGCGGACGAAAGCGAGCCCAAGAGCGGGCGCAAAGGGGGGGCCAAACGCCGGCCCACCAAGCGCAAATCCAAGCTAGCCGCGCGTAGGCCGAAGCTGGCGGCGCGCAAAACCAAGGGCGAGGGGAAAGGATCCAAAGCCGCAAAGCGCAAGCCGCCGCGATTCAAGCCCGTGCTCCTGAATAAGCTCCGGGGCATGGAGGCCATCCGGCCCCCGAAGCTCAAGGCCAAGCCCCCGAACCTGCGCGGCTTGGCGGAGCTTATGCCCGAGACCGGCCCGGACGGCAAGCCCCTGAAGCTGGCGCCGGCGCAGGCCGAGGCGGTCGAGACCATGCGGCCGCCCTCCGAAGAGATAGCCGGCTGCGGCGAGACCGAGGGACACTGGCATGAGGGAGAGCCGCCCCTTTATCACGCGGGCGCGGCCTGGGGCAGCGCAACGGGCGGAGGCTGGCTATGGCTTAAGAAGTCCTCGGGCAAATGGTGGGCTTACACCGCGCCGGGCCAGCCGACCTGGCTCTGGCACCAGGGCCATTGGTGGTGGCAGAGCGACGGCGTGTGGTTCATGCTGCATCAGGGAGAGGTCTGGGGCTACCGCTTCTTCAGCCAGAAGCGGTCCGAAGGGCTCATCCACCCCGGCACGGGAACGCAGATCACCTACAACGCGGATGGCAGCCGCGCGGCCATGATCACTCCCGGCGACGGCGCGTGGCTCTTCGACGCGCGCAGCGGCGAAGTCCTGGAGCGCATGGAGGAGGACGCCATGCCGCGACGGCCCAAGCCGCGCGCTCCCGAGAAGCTGATCCTGCCGCCTTAGTCTTCCGGGACGACGGAATTGAACACGGCGGCCACGGCCGCCGCGGCCGCGACGGCCAGCCACGGAGAGGCCGGCAGCAAATCGCCGCCGTGGTCAAGGAGGGACTGGGCCCCAAAGCCCCCGGCGACGAGCGCCAGGGCGATGAGCCCGCGGGTCGCCAGCCCTCTCCAGTTATAGCTCGGCCCGTGGATGACCTCGATGATCCGGCGGCGGTCCGCCCGCGAGATGTCCACTATCTTGGCTCCGGCCCAGTCGCCCTGCTCGGTCTGCCGGTGCCACGCCAGGCGGGCCGCGCCGGAAACGCTTCCCGAATCCGGCAGCCGCAGCTCGAAATACACCAGGATGCGGTGCTTGATGTCGGCGCGCGACTCGAAGCCGAAGCCATCCGGGGTCACATCATGGGCCGAGGCCCCGCTGTCGATAAGGCGGTGGTGCGAGTCCCAGAGAGTCAGGGGCAGATCGATGAGGAATCGCGAGTGCCTGCGGCGGACGCGGGACGGTTCCGCGCTCATACGGCACCCGCTTGCGCCACCAACTCGGCGCATTCTGGAAACACTTCCTCAAAGCGCTCGCCGCGCAAGGCGTCGAGCGCCAGCGTCCGGCGGCGGAACTCCGGCAGCAGCGCCGAGCGGTTCTGGGCGCGCATGAATTTCACGGCCGCCTCGAATGCCGGAGCGTCCCCCGACTCCCGCGCGGTCTGCACGATGTGCTTTTCATATTTTTTGATTACCGCCTTCTTCAGCCGAGAGGGCAAGGCCTGTGCACAATACTCCCGCGGATAATAGAGCGGATTAATCTGAAAATGGTGGTACGCCAGCAGGCCCTCGGCCCACCATTGGGCGTGGAAGTCCGGCAGATGCCAGGCGTTCATGGCGCTGAGCAGCGCCCAGACGATGAAATCCACCCGGGGACAGACCTGGGCCAAACGCCGACGGTTGGCGACCACCGCATCCCAGAGCAGGCCCTTGCGCAGGTACTCACCGCGGCGACCCATGCCGTCGAGGCTGGCCGATATGCCCACCCGCTCGAAACACTCCCACATCTTTGGGAAATCCGCGCCCTGGTGGGAGAGGACCGAGAAATTCGTATTGTATTCCAGCCGCACCCGGAACAGCTTCTCGGAGACCAGGTATTGCAGAATCTCCCGATGCTCCTCCATCACCAGCGGCTCGCCGCCCGAGAAATGGATGATCTCGGCCTGCGGCAGGAGTTCCCGCACCATCCGCATCACGGCCGCGCGGTCGACCGGCGTCATCTTGACCACGGGCTTGACCGCGGGCGCGCCCAGCAGCCGAGCCTCCTCCTGCCAGCTGCTGCTATCCTGCGGCCGGCAGGTCCGGCAGCGCAGATTGCAGGTATTGGAAAAACGCAGGCTCAAGTAAGGGAGATTGAAACGGTCCAAGGAACCGTCTGGCCGGGTCTGCTCCACCACCGCGAAGTGATGCGGGAGTTCTGCGTTGGACCATTTCCGCAAGGTCGTCAGGCCGCATTGGTCCGCCCGGTAGCAGACCGCGCATTCCGGGCTCTTCCGCCCCGCGAGCATGTTCAGGCGCAGCCGCTTCATCCGCTCGCAGTTCCAAAGGTCCCGCAGGGACGACTCTGCGACGTTGCCCAGGCAAACCTTCCCCGCGTTGCAGCATTGGACGACATCGCCGTTGGACCTCAGACTCAGGTGCGTCCAAGGGAGCATGCAGAACACCCGCGACTCCTTCAGCAAGTGTTCGCGCCGGCCGGACGCGGGAAGGGTGGGACCACTTTCGATGACTCCGGCTTCGTCGCTCACGCTTAAAGATTATAACTCAAACAGTGGTATAATTCACGACCTATGCGGATAGCCCTCGCCCAGATCGACACCACCGTAGGCGACATCCCGGGCAACGCGGGCCGCGTCCGGGAGGCCGCCGCCCGCGCCCAAGCCGCGGGTGCCGAGCTCGTCGTCTTTCCCGAACAGACGCTGGGCGGCTACCCAGCCCTCGACCTGTGGGAAGACCGAGATTTCCTCGACGCCGGCGAGGCCGCCTTGAAGGACCTGGCGAAATCCTCCGGCGAGATGGGCCTGATCGTGGGCTGCACCGTGCTCAACCCCAAGCCGCTGGGCAAGCCCATCCTCAACTCCGCGGCCTTGCTGCACCGCGGCCGCGTCAAGGCCCTGCGCTCCAAATCCCTCCTGCCGACCTACGACGTCTTCGACGAGCGCCGCTATTTCGAACCGGCCGCCGGCAACGCCCTGCTGCGCTTCGGTGGCCTGCGCATCGGACTCACCATCTGCGAGGATGCCTGGAGCCAAGCCCCGGGCCGGCCGCAGCAACTCTACCGCCACGACCCGGTGGCCGCGCAGGCGCGCGCGGGCGCGGAATTGCTCATCAACATGGCGGCATCGCCCTTCGAGCAGGACAAGAGCGGATTGCGCGAGAAGCTGCTGGGCCAGCATGCCCGGCGCGCAGGCCTGCCTTTGCTCTATTGCAACCTGGTGGGCGGCGACGACGAACTGATCTTCGACGGGCACAGTCTGGTGCTCGACAGCCGGGGCCGCGTGGTGATGCGGGGCGCGGCCTTTGCCGAGGACTTGGTCATAGTGGACACGGAGCGCCTGCCCAAGAGCGCGCCGGCCTACGAACTCTCCAACATCGGAGAGGTGGAGGCGGCACTGCTGTTGGGCATCCGCGACTACCTGCGCAAATGCGGGATGACCAAGGCCGTCGTGGGCCTTTCGGGCGGCATCGATTCAGCGGTGGTCTGCGCCCTGGCGGCGCGGGCCCTGGGCCCAAAGGCGGTGACCGGCGTGGCCATGCCTTCCCTCTACTCTTCGCCGGGCAGCCTGGCGGATGCCGAGGCCCTGGCGCGCAACCTGGGCATCCGTTTCCTGCGGATCCCGATCACGAAGATGTACGAGTCGTATCTACGCGCTCTAGGCTGGCCGCTCCAGGCGGAGGTGGGCTTGGCGGAGCAGAACATCCAGGCGCGCATCCGGGGCAGCCTGCTGATGGCCTTGACTAATAAGGAAGGGGGGATCGTGCTCTCCACCGGCAACAAGTCCGAGTTGTCCGTCGGCTATTGCACCCTTTACGGCGACATGTGCGGAGGCCTGGCCGTCATCGCGGACTTGCCCAAAACCACGGTGTACGCCTTGGCGCGGCACTTGAATCGCGACGGCGCCGTGATCCCGCAGAACTCCATCGACAAGGCGCCCTCGGCGGAGCTCAAGCCCAAGCAGAAGGACCAGGACGACCTGCCGGAATACGAGAAGCTCGACGGCATCCTGCAGGCCTACGTGGAAGAGGGCAAGAGCGCGGCCGAGATCGTGCGCCAGGGCTTCTCAAAGGCTTTGGTGCGGGACGTCCTCAAGCGCATCGACCGCAGCGAGTACAAGCGGCGGCAGGCGGCGCCGACCTTGAAGATATCGCCTAAGGCGTTCGGCGCGGGACGGCGCATGCCGGTAGCTCGCGGCAGTTTCTAGACGAAAGCGCCCCCGACCAAGCATTCCGGCCGACCGGCTGCTCCAAGGGTGACGTTGCTTGGCGGTCTCTTCTAGCTGGTCCAGCCTTACGAACTTCGTCCCGGCCAGCCGTATCGGCCGGGACGAAGTCACGCGCACGAAGCGCGTAACAGATGTCGTGGCTTCAAATCCAAGCACAACAACGACACGGCGCCGACGGGACTGTCGGCGCCGAGGCCCCCAGCCATGCCTTCGGCATGACTGGGGACCTCGTTTAAAGAGGGTCTTCTCCAAAGCGAGTGGGTGATTTTCACCTGAAATCATATCGGATCGAGCATGCAGGTGAGGACTTTGAGGCGCAGGTACTCCTCGTCGCGTAGGCCGTAGCTGCGCCGCTG
>CAIRTQ010000051.1 GCA_903881545.1 uncultured Elusimicrobia bacterium | reverse complement strand
TCAAGTGGCAGCGCCTCAAGCCTTACGAGAAGTTCGCCAAGATGATCGACCGGCACTGGGACGGCATCGCGGCCTACTGCAAGCCGGAGAACAAAGTTGCCTTGGGGTTCGTCGAGGGGTTGAACAACAAGATCCGCGTCATCCAGCGGCGCAGCTACGGCCTACGCGACGAGGGGTACCTGCGCCTCAAAGTCCTCACCTGCATGCTCGATCCGATATGATTTCAGGCGAAAATCACCCACTCGCTTTGGAGAAGACCCTTTATTTCTTATTGATCCTCCTTGTTTGAGGATTGGGGGCCTTCGGTGGCCTGTCCAGTTCAAGAGGAGATATCAGCGGTCTTTGTTCGGTTGGCAATCATAGCCTCCAATGGACAGCCCTTAGCCCTATGAATAGGTTAATCATGACGGGCTCCCTTTCGGCGTTTTGCATTTTGTCCCTCATTGATGGGCGATATCGGATTGCTGCTAAAGGCAGTTGCTTTAGTTATTGGCATATGCTATAAATAGGGAATGGCTCGCCCCTGCAAATGCCGCAATATAGCTAATCTGCCTGGCGTCACCTACTTTAAGCCGCGCGGTATCCCCATGACCGAACTCGACGAGGTCATCATTACTCTGGATGAGATTGAGGCGGTGCGATTGGCGGATTTGGACGGCCTATACCAGGAGGAAGCCGCGGACCGGATGAAGATATCTAGGCAGACCTTTGGGAATATCATTCACGCGGCTCACGCAAAAATCGCGGAAGCAATCCTCAAGGGTAAGGCCATGAAGATCGAAGGAGGCGTATATCGAATGAAAGGGATGAGGACGTTCGTGTGCCATAAATGCGCGCATCCGTGGGATGTGCCCTACGGGACGGGTAGGCCTACCGCCTGCCCGCAATGTAAAAGCACTGATATCCAGCGAGCCGCCGGGCAGGGTGGGCGCGGCCGGCGTCAAGGAATGGGACGATGTGTGGGGAGGAATTCATGAGAATCTGCATACCGACGGGGACAAAGGAAGGGCTCAAAGCAAAGGTTTATGGGCATTTTGGGAGCGCGCCCCATTTCACGATCTGCGACAGCAGGACCTTGAAGTGCGAGTTCGTAGATAACGGCAATCTGGTGCACGAGCATGGGATGTGCAATCCGCTGAAAGCCGTAGGCAACGCTCGACCGGATGCCGTGGTGGTCGGCGGCATCGGCATGGGAGCCATCCGCGGCCTCAACGCCGCAGGCATCAAGGTCTATATCATGGCAGAAGCCACGGTAGAAAATGCTGTCGCGGCCATCAATTCAGGCAAACTCAAGGAAGCCGACGATTCTTCGGCCTGCGGCCATCATGGCCAGCATGGATGTCATTAAGCGATAAAGAGACGCTGCGGAAGCTTCATTCGGAGACACAGGAATCCCTGCATGATACCTGCCTGCTCTGTGGGAACAAGAACCCGATAGGGTTCAAGCTGAAATTCGATGTCGAGCAGGCTGGGATGGTTTCTTCAGAATTCTTCTGCCATTTCCGTTTCGAGGGGTACAAAGGGTATCTTCATGGCGGCGTCATCGCCTCAATCATCGACAGCGCAATGACCAACTGCCTGTTTTCCCAGGGCCTGGCAGCGGTGACCGCCGAGTTGAGCGTCAAGTATGGGACTCCTGTGCGTTGTGGCAAGCCGGCTATCGTCCGGGCGTGGATCGTCAAGTCGTTCCCGCCGCTGCACTCGCTCAGATCGGAGATCGCCCAGAACGGCGTAGTCGTCGTGACTGCTGAGGCGAAGTTCATGGAGGAAGCCACTCTCCGAAACTAATGTGATGATCGATGGATGATCTCTGGATCTTTGTGTTCAGGGTGGGATGACGGCCTGCGAAGTGTTGGAATTCTGTTGGGCTTCGTCCTTGCCGTCCGGCATCTTAGATGCGCGGGAGGGATTGGGGCTCGGTCCCTTTGTGGGGGTAGTGGCGCTTTGGGCGATTGTAGCGACCGTAGCGGCCGAACTAATCCGCGCCGGATTGATTCGCTAGAATTTAAGATTCGCGGCCTGGTAGGTCTTGTAACCGCCCGGCAGGTTCCGGCACTTGAACCCTTTTTGCGTTAAGATCCGACAGGCCACGTAACCGCGCAATCCCACTTGGCAGAAGACGAACAATTCCTTGTCCTTGGATAGTTCGCCCAGTCGTTCCCGTAGTTCGTCAACCGGGATGTTGACGGACCCTGGGATGGTTCCTGCCTTCACCTCCGTCGGAGTCCGTACATCCAGGAGGACTTGGTCGGGCTGCAGAGGGAGTTCGTCGGAGTGCCACAACCGCAGGTCGTTATTGATTACATTGGTGGCGACAAATCCCAGGTAGTTGACCGGATCCTTCGCCGATCCATAGGGGGGGGCATAGGACAATTCAAGGTCTTGTAGGTCCATGACTGTCATGCCAGCGCGTATGGCCACCGCTAGCACGTCGATGCGTTTGTCGATACCGTTGGTCCCTACAGACTGCGCGCCGTAAATCTTTCCATCTAATGGGCTAAAGAGAAGTTTTAGACTCATTTGTGTGGCGCCGGGATAGTAGGTGGCGTGGTCGGCAGTGTGTGTGTAGACTTTCTCGTACGGTTTCCCTAGCCGTTTGAGAGTCTTCTCGTTCAAGCCGGTGGTCCCTGCGGTCAGGTCGAACACCTTGCAGACGGCCGTGCCTTGGGTCCGCTGATAAGTCGACGGGCGGCCGAAGATGTTGTCCGCGGCGATGCGCCCTTGGCGGTTGGCCGGGCCGGCCAGCGGAATCAGAGCCTTGCTGTGGCCTACAAAGTTCTCGACTTCCACAGCGTCTCCGACAGCATATATGTTCGCATCGTCGGTCCGCATGTGGGCGTCAACCAGTATCCCGCCGCTTGGACCTATGGCCAGCCCCGCTTCGCGAGCCAGCTTCACTTCCGGCCGAACACCGATTGCCAGGATCACCAGTCCTACCGAGATGGCATTGCTGTCAGAGAGCTGTACGCGTAGCGTCGGTCCTTCCGCGGCGATGGACTTGACGGCCAGGTTAAGCCGCAGATCAACCCCTTTGGCCAGCAGGTGCTGGTGGAGGGGCGCGGCCATTTCCGCGTCGAATGGCGCAAAGACCTGCCCGCTCAGTTCCACGAGAGTGACATCCAGAGAGCGTTGTCGTAGCGCCTCCGCCATTTCCAAGCCGATGTACCCACCTCCCACTACCAGCGCCCCACCTGAGCGGGGTGGGAGGCCGTCCACGGTTTTCTTTATGGCGTCCATGTCCGCCATCGAACGCAGAGTGAAGACGCGCTCCAGGTCGGCGCCGGGGATGGGCGGGTGGACCGGTTCAGCTCCAGGGGAAAGGATCAGCACGTCATAGGATTCCGTTGAATCCTTGCCGCTGGCGACATCCCTGACTAGCACCGTGCGCCGTTTCCTGTCGATGCTTATGACCTCTGTCTCTACCCTAACTTCGATTCTGAACCGGGCTTTGAGGCTTGCAGGCGTCTGCACCAGCAGCCGGCTCCGATCGCTGATTGTTCCGCCGATATGATACGGCATGCCGCAGTTGGCGAAAGAGACATGCTTGCCTCTTTCGAAGAGGATGATTTCAGCATCTTCGGACAAGCGTCGGGCCCTGGCTGCAGCCGATGCTCCGCCCGCGACCCCTCCGACGATTAAAATGCGTTTTCCGATGGGCATCTTTCACTCCAGAACGAATGGTGGATTTATGCGGCTAGTTGAAACCGGCTCCTACCATATAGATGTAAATTTCGCAGAAAGGATTCATCCCCTGCATAATAGAGGCCATTAAACTTTACCGTCGGGACTAATGACAGGCCGCAGCCGCTCTAAAAAAAAGGGGGGGCTCAACCTGTTTCGATGCTAGCCTAGCCGCGTCATAGTTCAGGGCTGCGGTTTCTCTCCGCGTTGCGCCAGCTGTGCTTCCAGGTTCTTGATCCTCGTGATAAAGTCGGGCAAGCGCCTCATAGCGGCGTGCATCCTGTGCGCCTCTCGGGCCGGGATAGCCGGAGTCCCGAAATAAGCCTGCCCCGGTTCCGTGTCCTGCGCCACCCCCGACATCCCCATCACGCCCGACCCCTTAGCAATCTTCAGATGATCTTTAACGATGACCATCCCCGAAATCATCGCCCCGTCCTCGATGACCACTGAGCCTCCGATGGCCGAGTTCCCGATGATGTAGATGAACCGCCCGATCCGGCAGTTATGTCCGATGTGCACCTGGTCGTCTATCTTCGTGAACTCCCCGATTGTCGTGCTCTCGATGGTCGCCCGGTCGATGGTGCAGCCCGCGCCGATCTCAACGAAATCGCTGATCACCACATTGCCGATCTGCGGGATCTTATGCCGGTGCCCGGCTTTGTCATAATAGCCGAACCCGTCCGCCCCGATCACCGCGCCCCCGTAGATGATGCAATGCTTGCCCACCACGCAGTGATGGCCGATGACCGCGCAAGGATAAAGGAGAGTGCCCTCCCCGACTTTCGCGTGCGGCTCCACCACCACGCCCGGATAAACCACGCACCCCTCCTCGATGACCGCATCCGCCATGATGACCGCGCCCGGAAGCACCGCCGCGCTCTTTGCGACACTGGCCGAAGGGTC
>CAIRTQ010000050.1 GCA_903881545.1 uncultured Elusimicrobia bacterium | reverse complement strand
GTATTGCATCGTGTCGTAGACGGCCAAGCCCGCGGTCACCATGCCTCCGGGAGAATTAATGTAAAGATTAATGTCCTTCGTGTTGTCATCCGACTCGAGGTAGAGGAGCTGCGCGATGAGGATGTTGGCGGAGTCCGTGGTGAACTCGCCCTCATAGCCTCCCACGAAGATGATGCGGTCCTTAAGAAGCCGCGAATAGATGTCGTAGCCGATGACCGAGCCTTGCGTCGCCCTTTCGATGACTTGTGGTATCAGGTTCATGGTGCAAATTAAAACTTATTTTTGGCCCCTACTCAAGGCGCTAGAAATTTGATATTTTCTCTAGGTTGGCCAGGTAGCTCAGTGGTAGAGCACTGCTCTGAAAAAGCAGGTGTCGTCAGTTCGATCCTGACCCTGGCCAACTTTTTTTTGCTATTGACGAAATCAAATTCGCGGTCTATACTCTGACGGCGAGGATGACATGAAAAAGACCGCTGCAAAAAAGAAGACGCCCAAACGCTCAAAATCAGGTAGCTCCGGCAAGCCATCGAACGACAAGCCGCTGGAATTCGACCGCGGCTGGCACGAGCTAGAAGCCCAATACGACCGGCAGAAGATGGACTTCTCCAGCCTCGCGGCGCAGCTGGGAGTCGGCTCCAAAGGCGGCAACGAGGAATCCGAAGAGCCTTAGCGCCCGGCTGTTAGCCCCATTGCCGCCCGCGCGGCAGTGGCTCAAGAATCCTCCGCTTCTTTGCGATGGAAGCGGAGGATTCTTTTCTTTACCAGCTCGATATGACTGCTGTGCCGCGCCAACATTTCGGACAGCGCCTGCATGGCCTGGGCATCCCATTCGCCGCGCCTGTAGCCATCCATGAGGCGGTGGGCATCCAGACGGGAGACATCCTTCCACAGCGAGGTTACCTTAAGCTCACGCTCGATCTCCTCGTAGGCTTCCGGAGCGTGGGTCCGGGTCGGAAAGCGATATTCCTCCTTCTCCGTGATGACAACTTCCCCTTCGGAACCGGCGATACCCTGCCAGCCCTGCCGGTCTGCGAACGCGATAAGAGCCTCTTCAATGCTCTGCTGGTCGGTCTCCAGCTCCCGCAGTTTCTCCCTAAGATCCCGCTTCTTGGACTCCAGGGCGCCATACTCGTCGACCAACTTAACCCCGTCGTCGCGGTGCCTCTGCCGGGGGCTCAAGCTCTTGACTCGCTCCGCGTGCGCCCAAAGGGGACAAATCTCCCGATACTCGCACCAGCCGCAAAGGGCGCTACGGCGAGGAACGAACTCATGGTCATGCTTGATGGACAGGATGAGGGCCGCCACATCCTCCTGAAGCCTCTGGCGCTGGTCGAAGCCGCGGACGCTCGCCATATCCTTGCCGAAACGAACAAAATGCCAGACCAACCGCACGGCTCGCGCGTCCGGCCAGTTGTGGCGGACCGCTATGTCATAAATGCCAAGCTGCCAGTCCTGGTCGAGATCCTCCTGGCTGGGCAGGCTTCCTGAAGTCTTGTAGTCATGCACCTCGAAGGTCCCGTCCGCCGCCAAGGCCAAACGATCCACGAAACCCTCGATACGGAATTGCTCCCCCCCGCAAACCAGAGGGAATCCCAGACGCTTCTCCACAGCCACCGTCTTGTCCCTATCGAACGGCTGCTGCGCCTCATAATAGGAACGCACGCATTCCCGGCCCACGGCCCGATAGTTCTCCGGAGTGTATGCCACGTTCTTGATCAGGACATCGGAAGACCAGCCAGCATCCCACTCCGCCTCAAACATCCCCAGCGTCTCATCCAAGGACGATTTGCGGCCATGGCTGATTCCCTCGTAAAGCTTCTGTAGCGCTCTATGCACGCAGGTGCCGAGGTAAGCCTCGACCGACGCCACCTCGCGGCGCAGATGGTCCACGTAGCGATAGCGGTAACGGCAAGGGCAATCGCGATAGGTATCGAGCTTGGAGGGCGAGTACTTCCGAGAGGCGTCGGACTCTATATGCGCCGCCGGCGGGGCTACGGCAGGCGACGGCTCCAGACCCGGCAAAGGCGGCGTCGCATCACCTCCGGCCGCAACGCGGCCGTCGGAAGGGCGCTTCCGTCGCCGCAACCTATATTACCTCCAACAATGCGAAGTGCAGATACTCGGTCTCCGGCATGGCCAAGAGCACCGGATGGTCCGCGGCTTGGCCGCGCAGGGCCACCAACCGCGCCGGCTTGCGGGCCTTGGCCTGGGCGAAGCGCAGCATGTCCACGAAGGCCTCGCGGCCGACATGATGAGAGCAAGTCGAGGTGGCCAGAAGCCCTCCCGCCGACAAAGCCTTGAGGGCCAGGCTATTGAGCTTGGAGTAGGAGCGCAGGGCCTTGGGGAGATGCTTCTTGGAAGGCACGAAGCTAGGCGGGTCGAGCAGGATCATGTCCGGCCGGAAAGGCTGCCGGCCCGCGGCAAAACTCTCCAGCACGGCCTCGGCGTCCGCTTCGTCGCAATCGATCAGGCCCTCCACTCCATTGAGCCGGGCGTTCTCGCGGGCGAGCTCCACGGCGGGCCGCGAACTGTCTATGGCCAGAACCGCCTTGGCGCCGGACTTGGCCGCGTTGACCGCGAAAGCTCCGGTATAGCAATAGAGATCCAGGACCGTCCGGCCGGAGAACAATGGCCTCAAAAAGGCCCGGTTGTCGCGCTGGTCGAAATAGTAGCCGGTCTTCTGTCCCTCGCCCATGGGAGCCAAAAAGGACAGTCCTCCTTCCGAGATTGCCGCGCGTTCGGGCACGACGCCGGAAAGCAGACGGCATTCGCCTGGCAGGCCCTCGAGGCCGCGTTGGCGATGGTCGTTCTTAAGGAATATGCCGCGCGGATCGAGGAGTTCCTTCAACGCCGTCTCAATCATAGGCAGGCGCGCCTCCATGCCGGCGGAGAAGATCTGCAGGACGATGCAGTCGCCATAGCGGTCCGCAACCAGGCCGGGCAGGCCGTCCGACTCGCCGAAGGCCAAGCGAAAGGAGGTTTCCCCAGGATAAACCTTCTGCCGGTAGGCGAGGGCCGCGGAAAGGCGCTTGTGGAAAAAGGCTGCGTCTATGGCCTCGACTTTGGCGGAAAGCATGCGCGCCGCGATGAGGCTGTTCGGATGGTAGAATGCGATGCCAAGGCTCTCCCCACCGGCCGTGAAGACCTGCGCCAGGGCGCCGGGCGCACCGCTCCCCTCGACTTTGGCGATCTCGTTGGAAAAGACCCAGAGATGTCCGGCCCGCAGCCGGTCTTCCTGACCTGGCTTCAAGCGCACGGCAAGGACGGCTTCATTTTCAAGCATTGACGATGTCTCCTGGCCTCGCCTTGAAGGCGCGGCAAAAATCCCCATTGCGGATGGAAAGCTCCAGAAAGCCCGCGGATCCGATAAGGGCGAGAGGCTCCTTCGGCTGGGCTTGGGCGTAGTGGTGGCGCAAGGGCAGGCGGCGGCCCTTGCAGAAAACATAGCGGCATGATTTCAAGTGCTCTGGCAAGAGGTTGGTGGCGGCGTTTCCGAAGCGGTCGACGACGAGAATCTCGCCGCGCACGCCCTTCTTGTCGCACCGGGGCTGGGGGAAAGACCGGTGTTTAAAATCGGTGATCCTGGGCCCGAGCGCGCTCGGTTTCAAACCGGCCGCGAGCCTTCCGGCCACGGGCGCGAAGATGTCGCGGCCCTGGAAAGTGGCGCTGACCGCGGGCAGCCAAAGCTTGCTGTTCTCGAGGGCGCGGATTTCCAAGAACGGAGCCGGCACCCAACTCAGGAGGCCGTTGTCCGGGGCGAGGAACTGATGTCGCGCCGTGCGCGCCCATAGGATGCGGCGCTGCGAGCCCACGCCCGGGTCCACGACACAAACGAAGACAGTCCCCTTGGGGAAGTATGCGGCGCTCACGCGCAAGGCAAAAGCCGCGGCGGCGACTTCCTGCGGCGGCATCTCGTGGCAGAGGTCCACGATGACGGCCGCTGGGCAGAAGGAGAGGATAACCCCCTTCATGACGCCCACATAGGCATCATGCTGGCCAAAGTCCGTTAGAATGGCTATCGGCGCGCTCATATCACCTGCGGCCACCCAGCCTCTGGGAGGTCCCGAAAACAACGATTCAATCGCCCTCGGTGATGCCAGTAGAAGGATTCTTGCTCGCGTCGGTCAACGGAGTGCGGTCCGCGCACTGCGGACAGGAATCCGGCAGAAAGACCTGCAAAGGATACGAAATAAGCGTGCGCACCGGGACGCAGAGGGCGAGGTCCGCCACGGCCCGATCCACGATTCCGCCCACGCCCACCACCTTGGCCCCATAAGCCTTGGCCAAAAACACGATCTCGGCGGTGAGGCGCCCCGTAGTGAGCACATCCTGCACAATGAGGGCCCGCTCACCCCGCTCGATGCGGAAATCTCGGCGCAGGGCCATCATGCCGTTGATGCGCTCCGTGAAGATGGCCCGGCACTTCTTGGCCCGGGCCACCTCCTGTCCCAACATCACGGAGACCATGTTGGGAGCGATCACCACATCAACGGGTTGAGTAAACTTGGCAGCCAAGGCCTTCGCGATGCGCTGGGCCACATGCGGGTACTGCAGGACAAGAGCGGTTTGGACATAGACCGGGCTGTGCAGGCCCGACGCGAGTTGGAAATGCCCATGCACGACGGCGCCGTGCTCCTGTAGCAGACCCAATAGGTCCATCTTGTTGAATGTGGTCATGACTCCCCCCCGTGCATCACAGTTTCCTTAGTTTGTCGAGAACGGATCGGCGTTGCTTGGCCATGGCCCGGGCCCGTGACACGGCCTTCTCGATCTCGTCAGACGCCATCTTGCTCAGCCGGGGCTCAAGCTCCGGCAGGTTAAGATTGCCCTTGACCCGAAATCGAATCGCTGGCCGGCCCAACTCGTCCACCCACCACTCCGGCAATTTGCCCCGGTAGTGAGAGAGACGGGTCATGATGTCCAGGTTCACGGTCTCCTTCGCGAAATCGGCCTGCCCGTCAGTAAAAGCCACCATCTGCGGACTGTCCACGTAGAACAGCCGCGTGGTCGCGATCCCCTGGCTCAGGCCGTAGTCGCCTTCGATGCGCGCAAAGTCGAAGGAATGGGGATAGGCCGTGGCGGCGCTGAGCACGGAAAGGTTGTTCATCTTGTGCATGTACACGAACGGAAGAAAAATAATTTTAAGAAATTTATTAGCGTCCTGCACCGCCGGGAGATCTTCCACGCGGCCCGGCCCGAAGCTGACCCAGGCGTCACCTTGAACCCGCTTCAAGGTCGGCGAGACCCCGCGGATATCCCACAGCATGTCCACGTTCTTGCAAGTAAAATTCTTATGCATGACGGAGCCGATGGCGATGTGCCCGATCGTGTCTGGAAAATTCCTGGGGATGGAATATTTGAAGATGCGCACCCAAGGCCCGGCGGCCTTGGACGCGACGCGTCCGGCGGACGTGGATATCCCGGCCGCGATGTCGGACACGAAAGACTGCGCGTCTTCCCAACGCAGCCGATTGGCCCTGCCGGTGACGGCGACTTCCCTGAGGTCCTTGAGATCGCGCAAGCGCGCCTGGAGCGCTATCCGGGCGCCCAGCAGGCGAACGGCCAGCCGATCCACCTTCAATTCGTCCCGCCTCAGCCTGGCGAACAAGGACAGATCGGCGAAAGGCCTGGCAAAGACCACGCCTTGGCCGCCCGCGACGGACAGCGCCATATCCTTAAGATCGTCCGACGCCGACACGGAGAGGTCCGCGCCCTCCATCCTGAAGTTCTTTAACTTTCCCCCGGCGCGGCTCACGCGAATGCTCCCTTGGCGCAATCGCAGCAGCCGCCAAGGCCCATCCACGGTTATGACGCCACCCAAAACCCCGCGCAGGTCCAGTCCGCCCCATGCGGGATACGCTTCCTTGACCTTGGCCAGAGGCAAGCCCTCGACCGAGACCTCGGTCTTGAGGGTGGCGGAGCTAAAATCCACGTCGCCGGCCGCTCTGGCCGCAAACGTCGAAGTCTGCGCGCGCAGGCTCTGGATGCGCAGAAGGCCAGGGGGCTGGAAGGCCGCCTGGAGGGTCCACTGGCTGGCGGGAAGCTGAAGGTCCCACTCGCGCCCTGACAAACGGCGCCAATCCGCGGGGCCCACGGACGGCAATGAGACGGAGCACTCTATTTCCGACGGCCGCCAACCGGTCCAAGCGACGGCTCCCCGCGCCGCGACGCCAGCCACGATCGCACTGAACTTCCTGGCCCGCAAGAACGCGCGGGGCCAATCGCAGGAGGCAAGCGACATGGAACCCTCGACCTCGAGCGAACTCTTCAGGCTGCGGCCAGAAAAGCTGCTTTCGTTGTCGCAAGAGAGTACGAATGGAAAGGGCCGGTCGACGGAGAATCGGTCCACGGTCAGGTTCACATCGTCGAAGCGATAGCTGGTCCCCTGCAGCCGATCCTCGACCCTGATGATGCCGTGGGAGACCACGGTCAGATCGGCGCCCAAAGACATGGGCAGGGAAAATCGACCCATAGGCATGGCCTGGGCGACGTGGCTGGAGAAAAAGATTCCGGCGGCGTTCCACTGCCCGACCTCGTTGCGGACGAGCTGCAGGGAAGGCCTGACCAGCTTGACTTGATTGAGTTCCAGACGCCGCCGCAGCAGCGCTGCCAGCTTCACCCTGACCAAGACCGTGTCGCTCGTCAGGAAGTACTGGCCCGGCATATCCCGACGCTGCATCACACGCAAACCCAGGAGCTTGACCCCGCCGGGCGTTAGCAGCACCTTGTCAATTTGGACCGGCAAGTGCAGGATGTCCTGAATCTGGGCCACGAACACCGAGCGGATGCGTTCCTCATTGAAGGCGGCGCGTAGTCCCAGATAGGAGGTTACGACCAGCAGGACGCCAAGAAGGAGGAGCAGGGCCAGCCCCCGCAATGATACGTGGACCGCATAAAAGAGCCATCTCCAGAGTCTGCGGCCAAGCCCGCGCCTCGCGCCGTGCCCATGCGGCATGCGTTCATTCTACCAAATGCATGACGGCGGCCCCGGTTCGCAACAATTCCGATGCGGCCGGCGCTAACCGGCGCCGCCCATAGCTAATACGACCGAAGCGGCGATTGCCGGCATCAACAGGTTGTCGTTGCAGAACCAAGTCGTCGGAAGAAGCTCCACGGCGGCGGCCGCCAGGGCCCCTCCGGCCGCAGCCCCCGCCCCCAACCGCAATGCCAAGCCGATCACGAGACAGCTCAAAAAACAAGCCCCGCTCCCTTCCCAGGACTTGGCGCCCCCAAAAATGCGATGTCGGCCCCAAGCCTTGCCGACCAAGGCCGCGGCGCTGTCGCCCACAGCCTGCCACGCCAATACCGCCGCCACGACGCGAGGGTGGGGCCCCGCGATTCGAATCGCGGCGAAGACGCCCGCCGTGGTGAAGAAAAGCCCCGAGACGGACCTCCTCTCGCTGTCCCTGATCAAATCTCCGAACAGCGCGGTCAAGATTCGCCCCAGCCGGCTCGAGAGCAGCCGGGCCGCTTCTCCCGCCGACACTATCGCCAACCAGATGACCAAGGGCGCCAGGATGCGGGGATAGCCGACGATTAGATAGGCGGCCAGATAGACCAAGGAGAGCATGTGGAAAGCCTTGCGGCGCAGTTCCCGCCTCAGATCGCTCATGACCGATGAATCTCCGGAAGAGACCTCACCAAGGACTTCACGAACCGATAGCTCCAGACCCAAAACATCGCCGACAGCGTCAGCACCCGGTGCAGCGGATCTACCAACGCCACAACCCTGGGGAAAAGCGCCTTGGTCAGGACCATGACGGCCAATCCGTTGCAGCCGGCGATAATGGCCAGCGAGAACACCATGCCACCGGCCGCGGCCAGATCAGGCTGCCGGCGCTGCCAGAGGCACTCTCCGGTCATGAGCAGGTGTCCGGCCAAGGTCGCTCCCACAAGAGCCTCGAAAACACCCGCCCCACCCCGCCCCGGGTTATGCCCTAACCAGAGGCGATAGGCGCCGATCACCAGAATCGTGTAGATGGGTATGCAGTAGGGCGCCAAGGAAATGAAGGTCCCCGAACGGGAAAGCTCCACATGCCCTCCATCACTGCGCACCTCCATGCCGTGGACCCGCGCGCCGATGGACCAGGCCGCCAGGACATGCGTCATCTCGTGGCCGAAGACATAGACCCAGCGCGCGGCCCGGAGCACCCCAGCACGAATCCCGCGGCCTTGCGACGCCAGCCCCAGAAGCCACAGTCCCAAGGCGGCCAGCGCCCCGATTAAGAACGGCCGGGCAGCCGGCGCGCGCAAGGTCAGCGCGCCGAGACTGCGGGCCGCGGCGCACAGAGTCAGCGCCGAGGTAGGCAGAAGGCCCAAGCCCAAAATGAGCCTGATCATTCCAGCATGTAGTCCTGATAGCGGACATGTCTGGAATCAAGCTCGGCCTTCCAGAGTCGCCTGGCCTCGGGCATCCTCTTACGTGAGAGCAGGACCCAGCGGCTCTCCGGCGGCGAGAACAGCTCCGCTGCGGTCTGAAACCAGACATAGGCGTACTTGAGCGAACTCTCCCTCATGGATTCGTCGCGCGCGAAGCGCGCCAGGGCCAAGCGCCGGTCGAGATCCTGCGGCGTGATGCTGCCGGCCTGCTGCTGGGCCTGCAAGCGCGCTGTTTGGACAGCCAAAGTCCGGTCCAAGCCAGCGGCCTTGAGTCCCGGATGGAGGTTCCATTCCAAGTACTTCTCACCCTCACGGCAAGCGGCGCGGGCGCGCAGCCAAAGGTCGCAATAGACCATCCCGTAAGCAACCAGGGCGCAGACCGCCCACGCCGCAACGGCGCGCCGCCAATGCCGCGCAGGAAATCCTGATGGCACGGGCGGCATCAGATCATCTTGGCCTCGGGCAATCGAAAGCGCCCTGGCCTAGAGGTTCGTGGTGACCAAGGTTTCCGTGGCAGAGACTCCCTCCACGCCGCGGACCTTGCTTATAACCAAACCGCAGAGCTTGTCCATGGTGTCGGCATCCGCAGATAGGATGGCGTCCCAGCCGCCGAAGACCATAAAGACATCAGTGACCCCCGGAACGGCCCGTATGTTCTGAATCGCCTTCTGCTCCTTGCCCGGAGCCAGCTTGCATAGGACGAACGCTTTCATTTTATCTCCTTTGATTCCACCCGTCGGAACCATACTTGTCGGCCAGCGCATCGGCCTGCGTCAGCCAGGCGCTGTCGATTTCCTGGGATAGCTCGCTGCCCCAAGCGCGGCCCAGCCCTCTGGCCAACGCCGCTTCCAATTGCGGCCTGTTCCGCGGCCATCCTTCCACCCGCAGCGAGCCTTGATATAGCCCGCGCGCGGAGCGCCGGCGCAGGGCCCCCCCCAGTATCTTCCGGTCCCGGCCGTCCACCACGTCGGATGGCTCCGGTCCAATGAAGCATTGCGCGGGCCGTTCCCCCAGTTGCTTGCGCGCAGGCCAAAGTTCAGCAGCCACGCCCATCTCCCGCAGCCCGGCCGCGGCCGCGCCGTGAATCTTCGCGTAGATTTCCGCAGGCGGGCTCAGCCGCGTCCAGGGAAAACACAAAGAGAATGTCAGGTCGCCATCATGGAAGACGATGCCGCCCCCGGTCGCGCGCCGCACGACCTCCGCGACTGGGATAACGCGGCGGCGCGCTGCAGCCAGAGCTAGGGCGTAAGGCTGGCTGTAGCCGAAGGTGAGGGCCGGGCCGGACCAGCGATAGAAGCGGAGGATGATACTCGCTTCCGGCGCACAGGCCAGCAACGCCTCATCAAGCGCCATCTGGCGCGAGGCGTTGAGGGACGGAATCAGCTGGTCTGGGACAGTCTGCAACAAAAATTCCGATCGCCGAAGGCGTTATCGATGCGGCCCACTGCGGGCCAGAATTTATGCTCCCTCAGCCAGTCCGCCGGATAGGCGGCCTGCTCCCGGGTGTAAGAATGGTTCCAAGCGTCAGCGCACACGGCCGCGGCTGTATGCGGGGCGCCCTTCAAAGGGTTGTCCGCTCGGTTGGCCTTGCCGGCCTCGATATCCCGGACTTCGGCCCGAATCGCTATCATGGCCGCGCAGAACCGATCAAGCTCGGATTTCGACTCGCTCTCCGTAGGTTCGATCATCATGGTTCCGGAGACGGGCCAGGAGACCGTGGGCGCGTGAAAACCGAAATCCATAAGCCTCTTGGCAACATCGTCCGCAGTGACGTCCGCGGACTTGAGCTGGCGCAGGTCTATGATGCACTCATGTGCTACCAGCCCGTGGCGGCCCTTGTAGAGCACCGGATAGTGCTCCGCCAACTTCTTAGCCACATAGTTGGCGTTGAGGATGGCCACCTGAGAGGCCGCGGCCAGTCCGGCGGGCCCCATCTGGGCGATGTAGGACCAAGCGATGGGCAGGATGGACGCCGAACTCAAAGGCGCGGCCGCCACCGGCCCGATCCCAGTCCCCCCCTCAATCGCCAAGGTCGGCCGCGGCAAGAACGCCGCCAAGGCCCGAGACACGGCAATGGGCCCCAGGCCTGGGCCGCCGCCGCCGTGCGGGAGAGCGAAAGTTTTGTGCAGGTTGAGGTGGCAAACGTCCGCGCCGATGTCCGCTGGACGGCAGAGCCCAACCTGGGCGTTCATGTTGGCCCCGTCCATGTAGACCAACCCTCCGTTCTTATGCACGATGTCGCAGAGTTCCTTGATGCCCGGCTCGAAGACGCCGTGCGTCGAAGGATAGGTAACCATGATCGCGGCCAGGTCCAAGGCATGGGCCTCGGCCTTGGCCTTAAGGTCCGCGAGGTCTATATCGCCAGCAGCGGTGCAGGCCACGGGAACAATCTCCAGGCCGGCCAGGGCCGCGGAAGCGGGGTTGGTGCCGTGGGCCGATACCGGGATGAGACAGACCTTGCGCTGGCCCTGCCCGCAGGACTCGTGATGCTTGCGGATGACGAGCAGGCCGGTGAACTCCCCCTGAGCGCCCGAGTTGGGCTGAAAAGAGACGGCGTTGAAGCCCGTGATCTCGCAAAACCAGGCTTCCAGATCCTTGGCGAGCCTGCGATAACCTTCGGCCTGCTCTTCCGGGACATAGGGATGCAGGCCCGCGAACCCGGGCCAAGTGATGGGCATCATCTCCGAAACGGCGTTGAGCTTCATCGTGCAGGAGCCCAAGGGGATCATGGAAGTAGTCAAGGACAAGTCCCTTGATTCCAGGCGCTTGATATAGCGCATGAGTTCGTGTTCGCAGTGATAGCTATTGAACACAGGGTTCTGGAGATAGGGGCTTTGCCGGGCCACACTCTTGGGAAGTTCCGTCTCGACCGCAAGCTCGCTCAAGGAGAAACCGATCTTCCTGCCGCCGTTCAAGGATTCAAGTATATCCTCGATGTCACCCTCTCCCGATGGCTCGCCCAAGGCAACGACCACGGTGGATTCATCCAGCCGCCGCAGATTGATACGATGGTCCCGGGCGGCACAGGCCAACGCGGCCTGCGCCTTCTTCGGATCGGCAGTCAGCCGCACAGTGTCAAAGAAGGGCTCTGCGGAGACTTTCCAACCGAGACGCCGGGCGCCTTCGGCCAGAAGCTCGGCCAAGACATGCATCCGCGCAGCGATGCGCCGCAACCCCTGAGGGCCGTGGTAGACGGCGTAGAAGGAAGCGGCCACGGCCAGGAGCACCTGCGCCGTACAGATATTGCTCGTGGCCTTCTCCCTGCGAATGTGCTGTTCGCGGGTCTGCAAGGCCAAGCGCAGGGCCGGCCGGCCTTGGCTGTCCTTGGACACGCCCACGATCCGGCCGGGCATATGCCTCTTATAGGTATCACGGGTCGCGAAATAGGCGGCGTGCGGCCCGCCGAAGCCCATGGGCAGGCCGAAGCGCTGCGCCGAGCCGACGGCCACGTCGGCTCCGAATTCTGCCGGAGCCTTTAACAAAATCAAGCTCATGAGATCGGCCGCCACGCAGACCAAGGCGCCGGCCTTGTGCGCGGCATCGCAAAACGCGGCATAATCAATGATGCCGCCATCGCTACAGGGGTACTGGACCAAGGCGCCGAACACCTTTGGGCTGAAATCGAATTGATCGTGGCAGCCGACGATGACTTCAACTCCCGCGGCCTGGGCCCGGGTCTTGACCACGGCGATGGTCTGCGGATGGCAGGCCTCGGACACAAAGAAAGCCTTGGCCTCCGGGTTCTGGGAGACGGCCCGCATCATGGCCATGGCCTCGGCGGCGGCCGTGGCTTCATCCAGAAGGGAGGCGTTGGCGACCTCCAGACCGGTCAGGTCCGAAATCATGGTCTGAAAATTGAGCAGAGCCTCCAGCCTTCCTTGCGCGATCTCGGCCTGGTACGGAGTGTAGGCGGTGTACCAACCCGGGTTCTCCAGGATATTGCGCTGGATGACGGCCGGCATGATTGTCTCGTGATAGCCCAGTCCGATGTAGGAACGCCAAACCTGGTTGCGTCCGGCCAAAGCCTGGAGTTCAGCCAAGGCCTCGGCTTCGGTCATGGCCTCGGGCAGATGCAGAAGGCGCTTGAGGCGGATATCATCCGGCACCGCGGCGTCGGCCAAAGCCTCTAAGGAGTCGTAGCCGAGGAACTTGAGCATCCCCACCGTATCCTCGCGGCTGGGGCCCAGGTGGCGTCCGACGAAGGCTTCGGCCGGGGGTGGCTCCACGGCCCTGGTCTCAGTGGCCGGCATGGGCGTCCGCGGTCTGGAGGAACGCCTGATAGGAATCCCAGTCCATGAGCTTGTTGACCTCGCCGGGGTTGGCAGGCTTGAGCTTGAAGAGCCAGCCTTCGTCTTGCGGAGAACGGTTCACGACCGCCGCGTCCTTGGCGAGCGCCTCATTGGCCGCCACCACCTCTCCGGCGATAGGGGCATAGATGTCAAATGCGGCCTTGACCGATTCGACCACGCAGCAGGCCTCGCCGGCCTTCACCTGGCGGCCGGGCTTGGGCGGCTCGGCGAAAACGATGTCCGTGATCTCGCGCTGGGCATGGTCGGTGACCCCGACGGTGGCGGTCCCGCCTTCCAGGCAAACCCACTCGTGTGTCTTGGTGAAGCGGCAGTTCTCAGGCTTTGGCATTCTTAAGCTCCTTGGAGAGATAGAACGGCATGCGCACGACCTCGGCCGGAATCTGGCGGCCATGCATTTCGATGGCGACCCTGGCCCCGGGCTTCAGATCCGGCCGGTCGAGATAACCCATGGCGATGCCCACGCTCAAGGTGGGCGAGAAGGTGGCGCTGCTGAGAATCCCGGCGAACTTGCCGTCAACGGATACTTGATGGCCCGGCCGCGGCACGCCGCGATCCATCAGCTTGAGCCCAATGAGGCGGCGCTTGACCCCTTCGGCCTTTTGTTTTGCAAAATGCGCCTTACCAATGAAGTCACCTTTATCCAGTTTGACGACCCAGCCGTAGCCAGCCTCATAGCTAGAGTGCTCCATGTCGATGTCGGAGCCATAAAGCAGGTAGCCGGCTTCCAGGCGCAGGGTGTCGCGGCAGCCGAGGCCGCAGGGCTTGACGCCCAGGGCGGCGCCGCGGCTCATGAGATGCTCCCAGACCTTGGGAGTATGCTCCGCGGGAACGATGAACTCGCAGCCTTCCTCTCCGGTGTAGCCGGTGCGGGTGACGATGCCGGGCTGGCCGAGGACATCGAGTTCCATGGCGCCGAAACGCGGGAGACCGAGCACCTGGGGGAAGTCCGCATTGATGAGCTCAAGGGCCTTGGGGCCTTGGACTGCGATCATGCCATAGTAGTCGCTCTTGTTCTCGAGTTGGACCTGGAAGCCTTGGGCCTGCTTTTGCAGCCAGGCAAAGTCGTTCTCCAGGGTGGCGGCGTTGACCACCAGGAAATAGCGCTCCTTCTCGAAACAGGAAATGATGAGATCGTCGACCACGCCGCCCTTGTCATTAGGCAGATGGGAATAGATGGCGCGGCCGGGTCCGATGCGGGAGATGTCGTTGGTGTTGGTTTTCTGAAGGAAGTCGAGCGCCTGAGGGCCGCGGACCCATATCTGGCCCATGTGGGAGACATCAAAGAGGCCAACATCAGACCGGACGGTCTGGTGTTCCTTTAATATACCTTCATATTGGACGGGGAGTTCCCAACCGTGAAAATCGACGATGCGGCCCCCGTACTTCTTGTGGATGTCATAGAGCGGCGTCCGACGGAGGGATACCATTGAGGTCATGTGCAAAAAATAGCAAATTGGCCGGGCTACTTGCCAACTGACGACTGAGGAGCCGAGCGCATTTCTTCTACATAATGATTTTATCCAAATATTTATTTGACTTTCTTCTAGTCCCACCTTACAATCTCATAGCGATTCGAACCGCAAACGCAACCCAGCAAGAAACAAGGAGCCTTCAAAATGAAACGAAGCCCCGGCTTGGCGTGCGCGATATTATTGGCCGCGACCTCTTTGGCGAACCTCACACCGGCCGCTGGGCAGACCGCTTCCGCTGAATTGGCAGCCCCAAAAACCATGATGGCGGAACTCTCCGGCGTCAATGCCGCGATAAGAAACGCGGGCGCCAAATGGACCGCGGCCGACAACCCCATCCTCCGCCTCACGCCGGCACAAAAGAAGCGCCGGCTCGGACTGAAACAACAGTCCCTGGGCGTCTCGGTATCCGTCATGTCTCTAGGGGTAGGCGCCGCAGTGAGCCTGCCGTCGACTCTGGATTGGCGGAACTACAACGGGAAGAATTATGTAACCGCGGTCAAAGACCAAGGCGACTGCGGAAGCTGCTGGGCATTCTCGACCACGGGCGGACTGGAGTCTTATGTCCTGCGGACGCAGAACATCCCAGGCCAGAATGAAAACCTTTCTGAGCAGATCGTTCTTTCGTGCAGCGGCGCGGGAAACTGCGAGATGGGCGGAGATCCGAACGCTGCCGCCAACTTCATAAAGAGCACCGGCGTGGGCGCCGAATACGACTACCCCTATACTCAAAGCGACGGCAATTGTTCCACTGCCGCGGCGGGGTGGCAGAAAGGCGCGGAGCGGGCAGGCAAATGGACGACCATCACCGGCGCCACGCCGACTCTGGCGGCCATCAAGCAGGCGCTCCTCGCCTACGGGCCCTTGCCGACCACCATGCAGGTCTATGACGATTTCTTCTCATATACTTCCGGCGTCTATTCCTACACCGGCGGGAGTCTGGAAGGCGGCCATGCCGTACTGATCGTCGGCTACGACGACGCGAACCAGTGCTTCATCGTAAAGAACAGCTGGAACACCGTTTGGGGCGAGAACGGCTATTTCAGGATCGCCTATTCCCAACTGAGCAATGGGGTCAATTTCGGCGCCAACACCATCGCGTATTCCTCGGCCGCGCCCACCGCGTTGAGCGTCGCCATCACCAGCCCGGCCAACAATGCCTCGGTCAGCGGCACCATCACCATCAGCGGCACCGCCTCGGAAACCGCGACCAACGTCGTCGTGCGCCGAGTGCAGGTTCAAGCGGACAGCGGAGATTTCCTGCCCGCTTCGGGCACCACCAAATGGTCTTACAGCCTGAATACCGCCCAACTCGGCAATGGGAAGCACACCATCACCGTCCACGCCTTCAACTCGACCGGCTCCATGGTCAGCGCGGCCGTGACCATCACTGTCGCCAGCGACCCGCCCGCCATCACCAGCCCTGCCAGCGCCGCAGTCGCGGTCGGCGCTGCGTTTCGCTATGCCATCACGGCCACGAACAGCCCGACCAGCTTCAACGCCACGGGCCTGCCCGCGGGCCTGAGCGTCGACACGAAGGCCGGCGTCATCTCAGGTGTGGTAGCCACGGCCGGCAGCTATAATGCCACGATCAGCGCCGCCAACGCGAAAGGAACGGCCAGCAAGACTTTGGCCATCTATGTCGGACCGCCCGTCATCACCAGCGCCGCCAGCGCCACAGGAGTCGTAGGCACGGCGTTCAACTACACCATCACTGCCGTCAACATGCCTATTAGCTTCAGTGCCGCGGGGCTGCCCGCGGGTCTGAGCATCAACGCGCAGACCGGCGCCATCTGGGGCTACCCGACCGCGTCGGGCAACTTCAGAGTGATCCTCGGCGCCACCAGCCCGGCTGGGACCGGCACACTGACCCTCGCACTGGCCATCGGCTTGCCGCCGATGCCCGTCATCACCAGTGCCGCCAACGCATCGGGCGTGGCAAACAAAATGTTTGACTACCGCATCACCGCCACCAACAACCCGACCAGATTCGACGCCACAGGCCTGCCCTCGGGCCTGAGCATCAACCCTTATATCGGCGCCATCTCGGGCTATCTGCTCGCGGGAGGCACTTTCACCGTGAGGCTCAGCGCCTCCAACCCGGGCGGGACCGCCACCAAAGCGCTGACCCTATTCGCTGTTGTCCTCTCGACGCCCGTCATCACCAGCCCCGGCACGGCCGCGGGCGTGGTGGGCAAATTATTCAGCTATGTGATAAAGGCTTCCAATAACCCCGAATATTACAGTGTCAACAATCTTCCTCCAGGCCTCAGCTTCGACTTTACTCCAAAGCTGCCCGACACCTCCATCTACGGCTATCCGACGAAAGCAGGCGTCTGCAATGTCCCTCTCAGCGCCAGCAATGTCGGCGGCAGGGGCACCAAGACACTCGTCATCACCATAACGAACCCGCCGCTGCCGGCCATCACCAGCGCCGCCTCGGCGTCGGGCAAGGTGGGCGCGGCGTTCAACTACGCCATCACGGCCTCCAACAGCCCGACCAGCTTCACTGCCGCCGGATTGCCTGCCGGATTGAGCCTCAACAAGACCACCGGCGCCATATCAGGCAAGCCGACCAAAGCTGGGACATACAGCGCTAGCCTCAGCGCCGCCAATGCAGGCGGGGCCGGCACCCAGACGCTCGTCATTACGATCAAGTAGGACAATTCGACTTCAGGGAGCCCCGGGGGATGCGCCAGACCCCTGGGGTTCTTAATCTTAATGTGAAAATATTCTTCTGACGAATCCCCTCGAACGAACTATTGTTGTATAATCAATGGCTTTCGAGCTCGTAGCTCAGGGGTAGAGCATACGCCTTTTAAGCGTAGGGTCGTGGGTTCGAATCCCACCGGGCTCAAGATATTGCCCCCATCGTCTAACGGTTAGGACGTAGCCCTTTCAAGGCTAAAACATGGGTTCGATTCCCGTTGGGGGCACCATTCCCACCCCGGAGTGCACATGATGGAACTCATCGTGGCCCTGGATGTCGGCACCATCCACGAAGAAGAATCTCTCTTAGAACGCCTCAAGAACACCGTCACCTTCTACAAGATCGGACTGCGCCTCTTTACCGCGCACGGCAAGCGCGCCGTGGACCTGGTGCACCGCTGGGGCGGCAAAGTATTCCTGGACCTCAAGTTCCACGACATCCCCGATACCGTGGCCCACGCCGTGCAGGAGGCGCAACGGCTCGGCGTGACCGCGGTCTCCTTGCACCTGACGGGCGGGGTGGACATGCTCAAGGCAGCCGCCGAAATCAATCCGCGGCCATTGCTCTGGGGCGTGACCGTGCTGCCTCACCTTGCGGAGAAAGACCTCCGAGTCCTCTCTCCGCGCCCGACCGCGGCAACTTTGTCCAAGAACCTAACCCGCCTGGGCTGGGTCAGCGGCATGGACGGCACCATCTGCCCGGGCCGCGACGTCGCGGCCCTGCGCAAGGCCCTGCCCCATCTCGACATGCGCTTCATCTGCCTCGGCATCCGCCCCGCGTCGGGCCCGGCGCAGGGGCCGAAACGCGCAATGACGCCGAGCGAAGCCGTGGCCCTGGGCATCAACCATATCGTAGTGGGCCGGCCCATCACCCAAGCCCCCGACCCTTTGAAGGCCGCGCAGGATATCCTGGCCGAAATGCGCCACGCCGCTGCGGGGGCTTTGGAGAAGTCCTAAGATTGCCGCGACGGTTGGGTCAGAACAGTCCCCTCAAAACCGCCATGATGCGCCGCCACCGAGCGGACTTATGGCTCGGAATGAAACGCGCGATTCCTTTCCGCCGGCGCGCCGAGTTGGCGCCGGCCAGCAAACCCAGGGCCGTGGCGTAGACCGGGCTAAGCCATTTTTCATCGCCGGCCACCTGTTCCGGACGCGCCATGCCGAGGCGCGTCTCCAGACCCAGCAACTCCTCGGCGGCGGTGACGATACCCGGCATCAGGCTGCCGCCTCCAGTCAATATGAGGCCGCCGATTTTGGTCAGATCCGGATATGGAGAACCCTGCAAGTCGTCGGCCACGACCATGAATATCTCTTCTACTCTGGGAATGAGGTAGTCCATCATCTCTCGGGCTTTCACCTTATCCAAACTCCGGCCGCCCTGACGGTGGAACTCGATCTCGAGGTCGCCGTCCTCTGGACCGCAGCCCATGATGCCGTGAGCTATCTTGAGGCGCTCCGCCGTCGCCAAAGATGTGTGCAAGCCCGCGGCCAAGTCCCGGGTTATGAAATCAGAACCGATGCCGAATTCCTTAGAGTAACGGATGCAGCCTTGCGAATAGATCCCGAGCGAGAGCGACTGCCCACCCAGATCCAGGAGCAGGGCGCCCAAATCCTTCTCCTCCGGAGTCACCAGAAGATCTCCCGCGGCCAACAGGCCGCAGACGACCTCGCTGACATCGAAACCCGCCATGGCCACAGCCTTCGTCAGGCAGTTGATCTGGCTGGTGGAGGCCGTGACGATGTGGACATCGACCTCCAAAGTCCGCCCTTCCATCCCCACGGGATTGGGCACGCCGCGCTGGCAGTCGAGCGAATAGCTCTGCGGCACCACCTGTAGGACCTCAATGTCCGAGGAGAGGGGGGTGGCCTCGGCGTTGGCCACCACGGCGCGCACATCTTCGCTGGTGATCTCACGGTCGGTACGGGCGATGTTCAGCGCGCCCTTGTTGTTGAACGACCGCAGATGCGTACCGCGCGCGCCCAAGACCACGTCCGCCACGGTGACGCCGCCAGCCGCGGCCTCCGCGTCGCCGATGGCCTGCTCCACGGCGGACTTGGCCTCGATGATACTGATCACTCCCCCGCCGCTGATTCCCGGACAAGGGACGCTGGCGCCGCCCAGCACTCGCGTGCGCCCGGTCCCAGGTTCGGGCGCGCCGATAAGGCAGGTCACCCGGCCGCTGCCCATGTCGAGACCCGCAATCAATTCAGAGTTCCCCATACATTTGACCTCACTCGAATAGCCGGCCGGTCATGGCGCCAAGTCTGCGGGGGAAAATAAAAACCGCCGCAGAGCCATACTGCGCGCATGATGCTAGCCCTCGGCGGGTTGGCACAACATTATAGCGCCGATTCAAACGTTGTCAAGCGACGGCGCGGGCCTAAATCCTCAACGAAGCCCTGAATGATGCGCGTGAGGAGCCTGCAAGGCTCCGAGCGCGCCACCGGACGCCGCGAAGCGGCGGCCGGCAGTGCCCCAACCGGCTTGCCACCGGCC
>CAIRTQ010000049.1 GCA_903881545.1 uncultured Elusimicrobia bacterium | reverse complement strand
GTTGACGCCACAGCGTCTTCCAATCGTCGCAAGGCTTCTTTATGGGTGCGCCCTCGACCGGCAAGCCCAAAGCCCGGGCATCCGCCATCCAGGCACTGCTTTGCTTCGCGTCGCACATCCGGCAGCGCAGATTGCAGACATTGGAGAAGCGGATGTCGAGCCAAGGCACCGGCAGCCGCGGCAGCGTCCCGTCCGGAGCGGTGAGGCGCTCGCGGCCGCCATGGCGGCCCAACTCAACGGCGCTCCTTTGCCGCAGACTCCAAAAACCCGACCGCTCCATCTCGTAGCATATCCCGCATCCCTCCACTAGGCGTCCGTTCATCAGGTCCGACCGCAGAGCCTTCATCCCCGGGGAGTTCCGCAACTCGTCGAACGATGACGAGTGGGCATTCCCCAGCGGCGGCCCGCACCACATACAACAGGGGCGTGATGAGCCGTCCGTGGAGATATACAAGTGCGTCCAAGGCAGCAGACAGAACACCCGTTCCCGCGTCGGCTCCGCCATGGCGCCGTCCGGCTTGCCTGGCGCAAGATGCGCTCCCATCCCGGCGGGCATAAAGCGGCCCGAAGCGCCCGGGCTCTTCACGGCGAAGCCGCGGCCGTTCCGATTCACATCATTGCCGATGGGATCATCCAAATCAAGGCGATCCCGCGCTCCGGCGCAGGCCCAGGCGTTGCTGGAGTTCATAGCCGCGGCCGTTCGCGAAGCCGCTTCCGCCTCGGCCGACCGTCCCTGGCTGCTATAGATCGCCCAGAGACCCATGTAGGCCCGGTCATTTCCCGGTTCGATGGCGATGGCTTCCTTGAGCTCAGCCTCAGACTCGGCCCAGCGGCCCTGCCGACGATAGACATTCCCTAGATGAAGATGCGCCCCGCCATTGCGTGGATCGACGGCGATGGCCTTCTGTAGCGCAGCCTCGGCCTCCGGGAGTCTGTCCTGATCTTGGTAAAGGGCGCCCAATTCCATTCGGGCACCGCCGTTCTGCGGGTCGAGTTCCAACGCCTTGCCCAACGCCGCCTCGCCCTCGGACGATCGCCCCTGCCTGCGATAGACCCGCCCGAGCTGAAAATGAGCCCTACCATTGTTCGGCTCTATGACGATGGCTCTTTCAAACTCCTCCATGGCTTGCATGATTTTGCGCAGGTCTTCGTAAAGAGCGCCCAGTTCAACATGAGCGCAGCCGTTCTGAGGGTCGAGTTCGATCGCCATGCGCAATGCCGCCTCAGCTTCGGATGACCGCCCTTGTCTGCGGTAGGTTCCCCCTAACTGGCAATGCGCCCAGCCGTTGTTCCGATCCAGGGCTAGGGCTTTCTCCAATTCCGCCTCGGCCTCCGGGAATTGACCCTGGGCATCGTAAAGAGCGCCCAATTCGATACGAACCGAGCAATTCTGTGGTTCGAGTTCCAACGCCTTGTGCAATGACGCCTCGGCCTCAGGCCAGCGCCCTTGCTTGCGGCAGAGCCTCCCAAGCTGGCAATGCGCCCCGCCATTGTTCCCATCTATGGCTATGGCTCTTTCAAACTCCGCCGCAGCCTCCGGGAACCGCCTCTGTTCTTCATAAAGAGCGCCCAACTCGACGCAGGCGCCGCCGTTCTGCGGGTCGAGTTCCAGGGCCTTGCGTAACGAAGCTTCGGCCTTAGGCCATTGGCCCTGCCTATGGTAGATTCGCCCGAGCTGGCAATGCGCCCCGCTATTGCTCCGATCCATGGCTATGACTTTTTCAAATTCCGCCTCGGCATTCGGAAGTTTGCCTTGATCCAGGTAAAGAGTGCCCAATTCGAGGCGGACCCAGCCGTTCTCGGGGTCTAATTCCAAGGATCTCTTCAATGCCGCCTCGGCCTCGGGCAATCGGCTCTGGCCGCGGTAAGATTTCCCCAACTCGAAATACGCTCCGGCTTCCCGCGGATTCATTGCGCGGCCTCGAAAAGCCCGGCCAGTTCAGGAAAGACCTCGCGACAGTCTTCCCCGCGCAGCCGGTCCAGGCGGCGCGTCATGGCCACGAACGCAGGCAACAGGTCGCTGCAATCCTGCGCCTCAATAAGGTTTGCGGCGGCCGCAAAACCGTGAGCCGCCTCCCCGCCCGTGTTCAGCAACGATTCTTGATGCCGCCGGTATGACTCCAGGACCCGGCTCTTCAACGCCGCTGGCAGAACCTGGAGGTTGTCCCGCTCATAGTTGAAAGCCCTTGAGGCGAGACCCTGTTATTGTACACTGCCTTCCCCTTCCTGTCCAATTTCTCGACGGAGAGCTTTGACCAGAACATCCATAGAGGAT